>NZ_JBEZHK010000008.1:0-272655 GCF_040650555.1 Streptomyces sp. NPDC048664
GCGGTGGGTTCCGGTACCCAGGCGCCGTCGATGGAGTGGGCTTTGAAGGCGTCGGGGGTGACCTTGTTGTCGGTGCGGACGACGGACACGTCGCCCTGGCCGCTCTGGGGGTCGACCTTCCAGCCCTGTTCGGAGATCCAGTTGAGCAGGGCGACGTCCTGGGTGTTGCCGAGTTGGGGTGTCGCGATCCGCTTGCCCTTGACGTCCTTGAGGGAGGTGATCTTCTTGGGGTCGACGACGAGCTTGACCCCGCCGGAGGCCGAGCCCCCGATGATGCGCAGGTTCTTGCCGTTCGACTTGGTGTAGCCGTTGATCGCGGGGGAGGGGCCGATCCAGCCGATGTCGATCGACCCGGAGTTCAGGGCCTCGATCTCGGAGGGGCCCGCGTTGAAGACCTGGTAGGTGGCCCGGGTCCCGCCGAGTTCCTTCTGGAAGAAGCCCTTCTGCGCGCCCACGAGCGCGGTCGCGTGGGTCAGGTTGCCGAAGTACCCGATCTTCACCGAGTCGAGTCCGCCGATCTTCTTCGCCCCGGCGACAGGCTGCTGGGCGGACGGGTCGCTGCGGGCCTGGGAGCCGTAGCCGCAGGCGGCGAGCGCCAGCAGGGGGAGCGCGGCGAGGACGGGGACGGCCCGGCGAAGCGGTGGGCGGGTGGCAGGCACGGGAGGTGTTCCTCTCGTTGGCCCGGCGGTCACGGTCTGTCAGACGGTGGCCGGGAGGTCGGCGGGGAGTCTTCGTCGCTTCCGGTGGCGCCGGCATGCGGACGGCAGGGCGCGCGTGCGGTGCGCGTACGCCATCACGCACATCGCGCCACCCCGCCCTGCCCGCTCCCGAGGGCTCCGCTGCCGACCCGGCCGCCCTCCTTCGCGAACGTCACGTAGACGCATCCGCCGGCCATGGTCAGAAGTCCCAGCCGTCGTCGTCGGCCGCGTCCCTGACCGGCTCGGGCCGCGCGAACGACTCGCCGACCATGCCCGCGGTCAGGGTCGTGCCGTCCGAGGGGTCGATCAGGATGAACGAGCCCGTGCGCCGGGAGTCCGCGTACGCGTCCACCGGCAGCGGCTCGGCGGTGCGGATCTTCACCCGGCCGATGTCGTTGGCGGCGAGCTGCCCCGGGTGCGGATGCAGCGACAGGTCGGACAGCGTCAGCCGGGAGGGGATGTCCTTGACGATCGCCTTCACCGTGCGGGTGCCGTGCTTGAGGAGCACCCGGTGGCCGACCGCCAGCGGCTGGTCGGCGACATGGCAGACGGTCGCCTCGATGTCCTGCGTCGTCGCGGGCGCGTCCTTGCTGGGCACGATCAGATCGCCGCGCGAGACGTCGATGTCGTCCTCGAGCAGCACGGTCACCGACTGGGTGGTCCAGGCGACGTCGACCGGCTCGCCCAGCAGGTCGATGCCGGAGATCCTCGACGTCCGGCCGGAGGGCAGGACGGTGACCTCCTCGCCGACGTGGAAGGAACCGGCGGCGATCTGACCGGCGTAGCCCCGGTAGTCGGGGAGTTCGGCGCTCTGCGGCCGGATCACGTACTGCACGGGCAGCCGCGCGTGGCAGTGGCGCAGGTCATGGCTGACCGGCACCGTCTCCAGATGCTCCAGGACCGTCGGGCCGCCGTACCAGTCCATCGTCGCGGACGGCTCCACGACGTTGTCGCCGGCGAGCGCGGAGATCGGGATCGCGGTGACCTCGGGGACGCCCAGCTCGGTGGCGTACGCCGTGAACTCCTCGGCTATCGCGGCGAACACCTTCTCCTCGTACCCGACGAGGTCCATCTTGTTGACGGCGAGGACCACGTGCGGGACCCGGAGCAGGGCGGCGATGGCGGCGTGCCGGCGGGTCTGCTCCACGACGCCGTTGCGGGCGTCGACGAGGACCACCGTCAGTTCGGCCGTGGACGCGCCCGTCACCATGTTGCGGGTGTACTGCACATGGCCCGGTGTGTCGGCCAGGATGAACCGGCGCCGGGGAGTGGCGAAGTAGCGGTAGGCCACGTCGATCGTGATGCCCTGCTCACGCTCGGCGCGCAGGCCGTCCGTCAGCAGGGCCAGGTCGGGCGCCTCCTGGCCGCGCTTGCGGGAGGCGTGCTCGACGGCCTCCAGCTGGTCGGCCAGCACCGACTTGGAGTCGTGCAGCAGCCTGCCCACGAGGGTGGACTTGCCGTCGTCGACCGAGCCGGCGGTGGCGAACCGCAGCAGGGTGGTGGCCGAGAGCTCCTCGGTCGTGATCGTGGTCATGGTTAGAAGTACCCCTCCCGCTTGCGGTCCTCCATCGCGGCCTCGGAGAGCTTGTCGTCGGCACGCGTGGCGCCGCGCTCGGTGAGCCGGGAGGCGGCGATCTCGGTGATGACCTGCTCCAGCGTGACCGCGTCCGAGTCGACGGCGCCCGTGCAGGACATGTCGCCGACGGTCCGGTAGCGGACGAGCCGCTTCTCGACCCGCTCGCCGTCCCTCGGGCCGCCCCACTCGCCGGCCGTCAGCCACATGCCGCCGCGCTGGAACACGTCGCGCTCGTGGGCGAAGTAGATCTGCGGCAGCTCGATGCCCTCGCGGGCGATGTACTGCCACACGTCCAGCTCGGTCCAGTTGCTGAGCGGGAACACCCGCACGTGCTCGCCCGGAGCGTGCCGTCCGTTGTAGAGGTTCCACAGCTCGGGGCGCTGACGGCGCGGGTCCCACTGCGAGAACTCGTCCCGCAGCGAGAACACCCGCTCCTTGGCCCGGGCCTTCTCCTCGTCGCGGCGCCCACCGCCGAACACCGCGTCGAACCGCTCGCTCTGGATCTTCTCGGTGAGCGGCCGGGTCTGCAGGGGGTTGCGGGTGCCGTCCGGGCGCTCCTTGAGCACCCCGCGGTCGATGTAGTCCTGCACCGACGCCACGTGCAGCCGCAGCCCGTGCTCGGCCACCGTGCGGTCGCGGTACTCGATGACCTCGGGGAAGTTGTGCCCGGTGTCCACGTGCAGCAGCGAGAAGGGCACCGGCGCGGGGGCGAACGCCTTCAGCGCCAGATGCAGCATGACGATGGAGTCCTTGCCGCCGGAGAAGAGGACCACCGGCTGCTCGAACTCGCCCGCCACCTCGCGGAAGATGTGCACCGCCTCGGACTCCAGAGCGTCCAGGTGGGAGAGGGCGTACGGGCTGTCCGTGCTCTCCCCGCCCTGGCCGGTGCCGGCGACGATCGTCATACCAGTCCCCTCTCGCTGAGCAGCGCGTACACGGCCGCCGCGGACTCCCGCACGGTCTGGTTCTGGGACTCGATCCGCAGATCGGGGGACTCGGGCACCTCGTAGGGGTCGTCCACCCCGGTCAGGCCCGTCAGTTCGCCCGCGGCCTGCTTGGCGTACAGGCCCTTCACGTCGCGCACCGCGCACACCTCCAGGGGGGTCGCCACATGCACCTCGACGTACGGTGTCCCGCTGTCCGCGTGGCGCCTGCGCACCGCCGCGCGGCTGTCCGCGTACGGCGCGATCACCGGGACCAGCGCCGTCACGCCGTTGCGGGCGAGCAGATCGGCGAGGAAGCCGACGCGCTGCACGTTGGTGTGCCGGTCCGCGCGGCTGAAGCCGAGGCCCGCCGAGAGGAATTCGCGGATCTCGTCGCCGTCGAGCACCTCCACGCGGCGGCCCTCCTCGCGCAGCAGCCCGGCGAGTTCGTGGGCGATGGTGGTCTTGCCGGCGCTCGGCAGACCCGTGAGCCAGACGGTGGCTCCGGTTCTCACGTGTGTCTCCTGAATCGTCGTCATGGTCAGCCGTGCAGCCCGCACTCGGTCTTCGTCCGGCCCGCCCAGCGGCCGGCCCGCGCGTCCTCGCCGGCGAGGACGCGACGGGTGCAGGGGGCGCAGCCCACGGAGGCGTAGCCGTCCATGAGGAGGGGGTTGGTCAGCACGCCGTGTTCGGCGATGTACGCCTCCACGTCCTCCTGGCTCCAGCGGGCGATCGGGGAGACCTTGACCTTGCGGCGTCCCTCGTCCCAGCCCACGACCGGGGTGTCCGCCCGGGTCGGGGACTCCTCGCGGCGCAGGCCCGTCGCCCAGGCGTCGTAGCCCGCGAGCCCCTCCTCCAGGGGCTGGACCTTGCGCAGCTTGCAGCACAGGTCGGGGTCGCGGTCGTGCAGCCTCGGCCCGTACTCGGCGTCCTGTTCGGCGACCGACCGGCGCGGGGTGAGGGTGATGACGTTGACGTCCATCACGGCCTCGACCGCGTCGCGGGTGCCGATGGTCTCCGGGAAGTGGTAGCCGGTGTCGAGGAAGACGACGTCGACGCCGGGCATCGCCCGGGAGGCGAGGTGGGCGACCACCGCGTCCTCCATGGACGAGGTCACGCAGAAGCGGTCCTTGAAGGTGGCGGCCGCCCACCGGAGGATCTCCAGCGCGGAGGCGTCCTCCAGCTCACGGCCCGCCCGCTCGGCGAGTTCCCTCAACTCCTCGGTGCCACGCTCTTGCCGCGTCGTGGTCATGTCCCTTCCCCTCCGCTGTCTGCCTGCCGCAGCCCCCGGGCCAGCAGCCCCAGGAACTTCAGCCGGAACGCCCGGTTGCACGCCGCGCACTCCCACGCGCCGTGGCCCTCCTCGCTGGGGCGCAGGTCCTCGTCCCCGCAGTAGGGGCAGTGGAAGGGCGCCGCACGCTCGCTCATGACAGCGCCTCCTCGTCGGCCCGGGCCGCCCAGGCGGCGAACCGCTCGCCCTCCTCGCGCTCCGCCTGGAAGCGCTTGAGTACCCGCTCGATGTAGTCCGGCAGCTCGTCGGAGGTCACCTTCAGACCCCGCACCTTGCGGCCGAAGCCGGCCTTGAGGCCGAGCGCGCCGCCCAGGTGCACCTGGTAGCCCTCGACCTGCTCGCCCCGGTCGTCGAGGACCAGCTGGCCCTTGAGGCCGATGTCCGCGACCTGGATGCGGGCGCAGGCGTTCGGGCAGCCGTTGAGGTTGATGGTGATCGGTTCGTCGAAGTCCGGGATGCGGCGCTCCAGTTCGTCGATCAGTGCGGAGCCGCGCGCCTTGGTCTCGACGATGGCGAGCTTGCAGAACTCGATGCCGGTGCACGCCATGGTGCCGCGCCGGAAGGGGGAGGGCGTCGCGGTGAGGTCCAGCGCCTGGAGCCCCTCGACCAGGGAGTCGACCCGGCCCTCCTCGACGTCCAGGACGATCATCTTCTGCTCGGCGGTGGTGCGGATCCGGCCCGAGCCGTGTGTCTCGGCCAGCTCGGCGATCTTCGTGAGGGTCGCGCCGTCCACCCGGCCCACCCGCGGGGCGAAGCCGACGTAGAAGCGGCCGTCCTTCTGCCGGTGCACCCCGACGTGGTCGCGCCAGTGCTGCACGGGCTGCGCGGGTGCGGGGCCGTCGGTCAGTTCGCGTCCCAGGTACTCGTCCTGGAGGACCTGGCGGAACTTCTCCGCACCCCAGTCGGCGACCAGGAACTTGAGCCGGGCGCGGTTGCGCAGCCGCCGGTAGCCGTAGTCGCGGAAGATGGAGATGACGCCCTCGTAGACGTCCGGCACCTCCTCCAGCGGCACCCAGGCGCCGAGGCGCACACCGATCTTCGGGTTGGTGGACAGGCCGCCGCCCACCCACAGGTCGAAGCCGGGGCCGTGCTCGGGGTGCTCGACGCCCACGAAGGCGATGTCGTTGATCTCGTGCGCCACGTCGAGGAGGGGGGAGCCGGAGATCGCGGACTTGAACTTGCGCGGCAGGTTGGAGAAGTCCTTGTTGCCGACGACCCGGCGCTGGATCTCCTCGATCGCCGGGGTGCCGTCGATGATCTCGTCCTCGGCGATCCCCGCGACGGGCGAGCCGAGGATGACCCGGGGCGTGTCGCCGCAGGCCTCGGTGGTGGACAGGCCGACGGCCTCCAGCCGGTTCCAGATCTCGGGCACGTCCTCGATCCGGATCCAGTGGTACTGGATGTTCTGCCGGTCGGTGATGTCGGCGGTGCCGCGCGCGAACTCCTGCGAGACCTCGCCGATCACGCGCAGCTGCGCGGTGGTCAGCCGGCCGCCGTCGATGCGGACCCGCAGCATGAAGTACTCGTCGTCCAGCTCCTCCGGCTCCAGGATCGCGGTCTTGCCCCCGTCGATCCCGGGCTTGCGCTGGGTGTACAGGCCCCACCAGCGCATCCGGCCGCGCAGGTCGTTCGGGTCGATGGAGTCGAATCCGCGCCGGGAGTAGATCGTCTCAATGCGTGTCCGCACGTTGAGACCGTCGTCGTCCTTCTTGAACTGCTCGTTGCCGTTGAGCGGGGTGAAGTGGCCCACGGCCCACTGGCCCTCGCCACGGTGACGGCTCACCTTGCGGCGGGGCGTGGCGGGGTTCTGCGGGGTGGCAGCCATGGTGGGTACGTCCTTCGGGACAGGCAGGATGCGTCTCTGACCTGCGCATACGGGTACGCGAGAGAAGCGCGCGGCAGTGCGCGACGGCGAAAGAGAGGGGGGTTCCGGGAGTGGCTGGAGCGGTCAGCTCGCCGGACAGATGGCGCTGGACATGCGGCCGAGGTCGACGTGCCGCCGACTCACCAAGGCAATTCCAGTTCCAGGCATGACGGAAGCCTGGCACGGCAGTCTGGACCCAGTCCAGCTTTGTCCATGATGCGGACACCCCTGTCTCGCTGCACGAGACAGGGGTGTCCGGGGTCACACAGGGGGGTCTCAGGCGCCGGGCCAGGGGCCCGGCGTGGGGGTCGCGTGCTCCTGCTCGACCTTGGTGTCGAAGAGCCTGAAGCCCCGGCGCAGGTAGTTGTCCATCGCGTGCGCGCCGTCCTTGCTGCAGGTGTGCAGCCACACCCGCTTCGTCGGCGCCCGCCCCGGCCAGCGCTCCGCGAGATCCCAGGCGCGGGCCGTGCCGTGCGCCAGCAGATGGCCGCCGATGCGCCGGCCGCGGAAGGCGGGGAGGAGTCCGAAGTACGCGATCTCCACGACCCCCTCGGCTCCCGGGTCCAGCTCCACGTATCCGGCCGGGGTCCCCCGGTCGTAGGCGACCCAGGTCTCCACGCCCGGCCGCTCCAGGTACTCCCGCCACCGCGCGTAGGACCAGCCGAGCCGGTCGATCCACCGGATGTCCCCGCCGACCGACGCGTACAGGAAGCGGCTGAACTCCGGCGAGGGCACCTGCGCGCGGACGACACGGACGTCGCCCTCGGGGGCCGTCGCGGGCAGCAGGTCCGCGGGGGAGGTCTGCTCCAGGGACCAGGTGGTCACGGTGAGGGTGCTCATACGGTCAGAGAACCACGGGGACGCGCGGTACGACAAAAGTGTCCCGCCTCCTCGCGCCCGGCCCCATAACGGGGTGTCCCGGGGCCCTACTCCAGCGCGTCGTCCACCGAGTCAAGCGGCACCGCGTACAGCACCCGTCCGCCCGCCGTCCCGGCACCCCGGGCGTCGTCGCCGCTCGTGGCGCCCTCCGTCAGCGTCCACAGCTCGCCGCTCTGACGCCAGTACGACAGGGAGGCGGTGTGGCGGCCCCAGCAGGCGCGGCTCTCGTCGGCCGAGCAGACGGCCGCGCTCGCCCCGGAGGCGTCCTGCCGCCACAGCGTGCCGTGCCGCCCGCCCACGGTGGGCGCCCGGTCCACGTACCAGTCGGGTTCCGAGGCGCCCCGGTGCCGGAACGACAGCACGCCCTGCACCCCGGTCGCGTCCGTCCGCAGGGCCTCGTCGGCCCGGACGTCGCCGTGCGCGTCGGTGGCCAGCAGGCCGCGGTGACCGGGCAGGGTGCTGAACGGGTAGCGCCACACCCGGGCCGGATGGCCCCCGCCGCCCGGCCGGAACCACTCGCTCGCCACCAGGCTGGGCGGGGTCGAGGTGCGGTCCAGGGAGAGGGCGGAGAAGCAGGGCGCCGCGCCGTCGTCGGACGACGAGCAGGGGCCGGTGGTCAGCCGGTAGGAGCCGACCTCGGGCAGCACGTAGCGGTAGCCGTGCGCGGCGTAGCCGTCGCGGGTCCGGCCGATCAGCGGGCTGTCCACGCCCGCGCGCAGGATGCGGCGCAGGTCGAAGACCCGCAGCGCGTCCCGGTCGGTGACGAAGAGCTTGTCCTGGAACCAGACCATGCCCGAGACGCCGGAGCGCACGGCGGTGAAGTCCCGGCCGCCGGCGCTCGGCGCGACCAGCAGGGCCCAGCGGTAGGGGAGGTTCGCCGGGTCGTTCGCGTCGACGAAGGCGACCCTGGCCAGGCCCCGGTCGCCGGCCGGCTCGGCCAGGTCGTCGTCGTTGTGGGTCCAGCCCGACAGGATGACCCGGTCCCGACCCCAGCGGCCGCGGTCGTCGGCGTCGCCGGAGGTGGTGACGGAGCGGGGCAGCCAGCGCGCGGTCGTCGCGTCCTGGCGGTCCCAGCAGTACGCGCGCGTGGCCGAGGGCTTCACGGGCAGCGCGGCGGTCTCGGCGGCGTCGCAGTCGGACCGGTCGCGCATGACGCGGTCGGCCGAGGCGAGCACGTCGTGGACGCCGACGGCGCCGCCCGTCGCCTGGGTGAGCGTGTCCAGGGTGGAGCGGTCGACGAGGTCCTCGTGCAGACGGAACTTCGCGGTCTCGGCGGCGGCCGTGACCCGGGCGACGCCGCCCGGGTTGTCGCCGCCCGCAGCCTGGGAGGTGCTGATCAGGGTGGCGGCGGCGGTGAGCGCCAGCGCGGTGCCGGCCAGCGCGGCCCGCAGCGCGCGCCCCCTGTGCCTGCGGCGGTGCCTGCCCCGGTGCTTCATCACAACCTCCCGGCGTGGGCCAACTGATCCTCACGATCCGGGTATTGGCGCGAGGAGCGGTCGGGTCGGCCTGCAGGGGGATGCTACGGCAGCCGGGAGCGAACCCGGTCGAGGACCCGGGAAATGCAGGGATATCCCCACCGTGGGGGTGAACGCCCCTTGCCCGCGGGGCGGTGGGACGTCAGGGGCCGCGCCGCCCGTCCGGGGCGGTGGCGCGCGGGACCAGGGGGAGCGTGAGGGGTGGTCCCGCCGAGGGGTGCGGGGGCGCGCCCCGCCGGGCCCGGGCCACGTCCGGTGCCAGCGAGTGCGGCAGCAGGTCGCGGGGATCGGCGGGGCGCAGCAGCTCCACCTGCGCCGACTCGCGGAAGCGGTAGGGCCGGTGGTCCAGCAGCGCCCCGAGATATCTGCGGACCCGGGACATCTCGGCGCGGACCGTCACCGTGCGGGCCGGGTCGCCGAACAGGTCGAAGGCCAGCGCCGACGCCGTGCGCCCGGCCCGGTTCACCGCCAGCAGATACAGCAACTCGGCGTGCCGGGGACTCAGTTCGTGGGACCAGGAGCCCATCTCGCCCGACACCGTCACCGTCCAGTGGCGCGGGTGCGCCACATCCAGCACGATGCGGCTGGCACCCGCGGGCGCCGGCGCCTCGGCCCCGCGGATCAGCCAGCCGCCCGGCAGCGGCTCCACCGTGCAGACCCCCAGTGTCGGCAGCACGCACACCCCCGGCAGCGGCGCCGGGGGCAGGGCGATCCGGCCCGTGTACGGCATCCCGGTCACCGCCGCGGTCCAGCCGTCGGTGTCCACGGCCAGCGCTCTCCCGCCGAGCCTCGCCAACAGGGGGGCGGCCACCGCGCGCAACCGCTCCACCGATGCCAGATGCGCCTCACGCAGCCGTGCCTCGGCCAGCTTCGCCACGGCCTCCACCCAGGAGAGCGTCGCCGGGTGCAGCGTCTCCAGCGGGCCGCTGACGTCCACGACGCCCAGCAGCCGGCCGTCCCGCGGGTCCGTGATCGGGGCGCCCGTACACGTCCAGGAGGTGTGGGACCGGACGAAGTGCTCGGACGCGAAGACCTGCACGGGGCGCCGGGTGGCCACCGCGGTGCCCACCCCGTTGGTGCCGACGGCCAGTTCGCCCCAGTCGGCGCCCGGGGCGAAGCCGAGGCCGTCCGCCCGGCGCAGCACCGACGAGGAGCCCTCGCGCCACAGCACCCGCCCGTCGGCGTCCGCGACGACCATGATGTGCCGCGCCGCGTCGGCCACCGACAGCAGACCTTCGCGCAGCACCGGCAGCACCTGCCGCAGCGGCGAGTCCTGCCGGCGCCGCTCGATCTCGTCGCGGCCCAGCACGTCCGCCGGCGCGCCCTGCTCGGGATCGACACCGCCGCGCAGCACCCGCTCCCACGACGCCTCGATCACCGGGCGCGGCGGCACCGGGGCGCGCCGGCCCGCGAGGGTGGCACTGCGCACCTCGCTGAGCAGCCGCGCCGCCTGCGCGGTGTCGTACGCGGCGAGCCGTCCGGCAGCCCTCTCCGAGTGCCCCACTGGAACCTCCCCCAGGTTCGTCCCCCGGCCCCGTGGCCCCCCGGCCCCGCGTCGACGGTGGTTCTCATACTGCCGTCCTCCCGGCGGCGGAAGGGCACACTCCGGGAACAGGGCGCACCAGGTTGCAACCCCTTGCAACCCTGGCGGACGGACACGCGGTGGTTGAAACTTGTGCAACGCCGCTCCGGTGGCGTCCGCGGTCCTTGTAGGGGGCCAGGAGAGCGGGGGTGGTGCCGTGTCGGCGCAGCACCACCCCCGTGTGGCACGCCCACCGGGCCAGGGGCCCGCGGGCGGGGGCCGTCACACGAGCGGTCGTGCCCGCTCCACCACCGAGGCCAGGTCCAGGCTGTGCGGCAGCGTGCCGAAGGCCGAACCCCAGTCGCCGCCGAGCCGCGAGGCGCAGAAGGCGTCCGCGACCTGCGGCGGCGCGTACCGCACGAGCAGCGAGCCCTGGAGCACCAGCGCGATCCGCTCCACCACGCGGCGGGCACGCGCCTCGATGCCGTCCAGGTCCGCGAGTTCGGTGAGCAGGTCCTTGATGGCGCCGTCCAGGCGGTGATCGGCGCCGCGCGCCCGCCCGACCTCCTGGAGGAACGCGTCCAGAGCCCCCGGCTCGCGTTGCAGCGCCCGCAGCACGTCGAGCGCCTGCACGTTGCCGGCGCCCTCCCACACGGAGTTCAGCGGGGACTCGCGCAGCAGCCGGGGCATGCCCGACTCCTCCACGTAGCCGTTGCCGCCCAGGCACTCCGAGGCCTCCACCACCATCGGGGTGCAGCGCTTGGTCACCCAGTACTTCGCTGCGGGCACCGCGAGCCTGAGCAGGGCGCGCTCCTGCTCGCCGCCGTCGTCGTACGCCGCCGCGAGCCGCAGCGCCAGCGTCGTCGCCGCCTCCGACTCCAGGGCCAGATCGGCGAGGACGTTGCGCATCAGGGGCTTGTCGACGAGCTTGCCGCCGAACGCCTCGCGGTAGGTGCAGTGATGGATCGCCTGCGCCACCGCCTGCCGCATCAGCGACGCCGAACCGAGCACGCAGTCGAGGCGGGTGGCCGCGACCATCTCGATGATGGTGCGCACCCCGCGCCCCTCCTCACCGACCCGGCGCGCCCAGGTGCCGTCGAACTCGACCTCGCTGGAGGCGTTCGAGCGGTTGCCCAGCTTGTCCTTGAGCCGCTGGATCCGGAACACGTTGCGGGCGCCGTCCTCCAGGACGCGCGGCACCAGGAAGCAGGTCAGACCCCCCGGTGCCTGCGCCAGCACCAGGAACCCGTCCGACATCGGCGCCGAGCAGAACCACTTGTGGCCCGTCAGCTCGTACGTCCCCTCCTCGGCCAGGGTCCGGGCCGACGTGGTGTTGGCGCGCACGTCGCTGCCGCCCTGCTTCTCCGTCATCCCCATGCCGAAGATCACGCCGGCCTTCCCCGCCGCCGGACGCAGCTCCCGGTCGTAGACCGTGGAGGTCAGCCGGGGCTCCCACTCCGCGGCCAGCGCCGGGTCCGTGCGCAGCGCGGGCACCGCGGCGTGGGTCATCGACAGCGGGCAGCCGTGGCCCGCCTCGACCTGCGACCAGACCACGAAACCGGCCGCGCGCCGCACATGCCCGCCGGGCCGGGCCCAGGCCGCGGTCAGCCCGGCGGCCACGCCCTTGCCGAGCAGCCGGTGCCAGGCGGGATGGAAGTCGACCTCGTCGATCCGGTTGCCGTACCGGTCGTGGGTGCGCAGCTTCGGCGGGTTCTCGTTCGCCTGCGCCCCCCACTCCTGCGCCTGGGCCGAGCCGGCACCGACGCCGAGCTCGGACAACTCCTCGCGCGCCTCGCCGAGGAGCGCGGGGTCCAGATGCCGTTCGACCGCTTCCACGAGGGCGCGGTCGGCGGTGAAGACGTCGTATCCGGCCAGCGGCGGCGGCTGGTTGGTGACGATGTGCGTGGTGGCTGCCATGACAGCGAACCTACTCCTCAGTACGCTCCGGGTCACCCGGATCGCCCCCCCCACCGGACGGGCCCGGGAGCGGGCGGCACCGTCAGGAGATGAAGCCGGAGGTCGACGCCGGATACCGTGAGGAGGTGCAGTCAGCAGGAAGAGAGAACCCCGAGCCGCCGTCGGGCCGGCTCCACCGGGTGCGTGTCCTATACAGAAACGTCTCCAAACGCAGGACCGCCTGGCTCCTGCTGAAGGACACGGTCGACTCCTGCATGGAGTACCGGATCCTCGGGCTGGCGGCCGAGGCGGCGTTCTTCACGCTGCTGTCCGTGCCGCCCCTGCTGCTGAGTCTGATCGGGCTGCTGGGCTACGTCGACGCCTGGACCGGCGCCGACACCATCCACAGCCTGGAGAACAACCTCCTGGAGGCCTCCCGCACGGTCCTGTCCGACAAGGGGGTCACACAGATCGCGCAGCCGATCCTGAGCGACGTGATGCGGGGCGGACGTCCCGACGTCATCTCCATCGGCTTCCTGTTCGCCCTGTGGTCGGGCTCGCGGGCCGTGAACGTCTTCATCGACACGATCACCGTGATGTACGGGCTCGACGGCACCCGGGGCGTCGTGCGCACCCGGCTGCTGTCGTTCTTCCTGTTCATCGTCGCCCTGCTGATCGGCTCGGTCGCGCTGCCGCTGATGGTGGCGGGCCCCGACACGGTGGTGGGCCTCGTCCCGTGGTCGGCGACGGCCGTCCAGGTCCTCTACTGGCCCGTGGTGATCGTCCTGTCGGTGGTCTTCCTGACGACGCTCTACCACGTCTCCGTACCCGTGCGCTCACCCTGGGTGGAGGACGTGCCGGGCTCGCTGGTGGCCCTCGCCATGTGGGTGCTGGGCAGCTTCCTCCTGCGTATCTACCTCACGCACACCATCGAGGGGCCGACGATCTACGGGTCGCTCGCGGCGCCGGTGGCGGTGCTGCTGTGGATCGGGGTGTCCGCGTTCGCCGTGCTGGTGGGCGCGGCCGTCAACGCGGCCATCGACCGCGTGTGGCCGGCGGCGGCCACGGCCGCGGCGCGCGCCGCGAACGAGCGGTTGCGGGAGGAGCAGGCGGCGGAGTACGTCGCCCGCGCGGCCGCTGCGCGGGCCGGGGACCCGGACGATCCGGACATGCCGTCCGAGTTCCCCGAGCGGTGGTCGCGGTTCCTGCCGCCGGAGGACGTCACCTCGCGCCTGCGTCATCCGCGCCCACGGAAGAGTGAGGACCACCAGCATCCGGTGGAGTGAGGGGACCTGCCGCGCCGGGCGCCGGGGTAGTCATGTGATGCGGTGGAGGTGGTCGGTCGGCGAGGGCGAGGAGAGGGTCTGATGGACCGTGCGGGCTGTGCGCAGGACGAGACGCTCTCCCCTCCCGTGGTCCGTACCCCGCACGGGGCCGTGCGCGGCCGGTACGAGCAGGGGGTGGCCGTCTTCCGCGGCATCCCCTTCGCCGCCCCGCCCTTCGGCCCGCGCCGGTTCCGCCCGCCCGTCGCGCCCGAGCCGTGGGACGGGGTCAGGGACGCGGGCGCCTTCGGGCCGACCCCGCCCAAGCCGCCCTACTCCGACGCCTTCGCGCGCTATCTGTCCGACCCGGTGATCCCCGGCGACGACTGCCTCAACCTCAACGTCTGGACCCCGCGGCCCGATCCGGGGGCCCGGCTGCCGGTCATGGTGTGGATCCACGGCGGCGCCCTGACCCGCGGCTCCTCCGCCGTGCCCGTCTACGACGGCAGCGCCTTCGCCCGCGACGGCGTCGTCCTCGTCTCGTTCAACTACCGTCTGGGTGTGGAGGGCTACGGTCTGTTCCCGGACGCCCCGGCCAACCCGGGGCTGCGCGACCAGCTCGCCGCGCTGGAGTGGGTGCGCGAGGCGATCGGCGCGTTCGGCGGCGACCCGGACCGGGTGACCGTCTTCGGCGAGTCCGCCGGCGCCATCAGCATCGGCGCGCTGCTGGCGAGCCCGCGCGCCCGGGGCCTGTTCCACCGGGCGGCACTGCAGAGCGGGCCTCCCGAGTCCACCGAGCGGGACCGGGTACGGCGCCTGGTGCGGCGCATGGCCGCGAAGCTGCGGGTGCCGGCGACCGCGGCGGCGTTCGCCCAGGTGGACCGCGCGCTGCTGGCCGACGTCCAGGCGGAGGTGGGGCGCCGGGCGGGTCCCCTCCTCGGCGGACCCGCGTTCGGGATCGTGGAGGACGGCGACCTCGTGCCGCGCGACCCGCTGGAGGCGCTCCTCGACGGCGCCGCCCGGGAGGTGCCGCTGCTGGTGGGCTGGACCAGTGAGGAGCACCGGCTGTGGCTGGCGCCGACCGGGCTGATCGAGCGGATCGACCGGCTCGGCGCGGTCGCCGTGGCCGGTGCGATGGCCCGCTGCCACTGCGGCCCCGACGTCCCGCGCGGCTACCGCAACGCCCACCCGGACGCCTCCGTCTGCGACCTGGTGGGCCAGATGGTCACGGACTTCCTGCTCCGCCGCCCGCTGCACCGCCTCGCCGACTCCCGCACCGGGCGGGCGGCCACGTACGTCTACGAGTTCGCGTGGCGCTCGGGCATCCCCGGCCTCGGCGCCTGCCACGCCCTGGAACTGGGCTTCGTCTTCGACAGCGCGGAGGTGCCGGAGGCGGCGAGACTCGCCGGTCCGGGCGCGCCCCGGAGCCTGGCCCACGAGATGCACGCGGCGTGGGTCGCCTTCGCGAAGGACGGCGACCCCGGCTGGCCGCGCTGGGACGCGACCCATCCGGTACGCGTCTTCGGAGGCGGCGGCGAACGGGTCGTCCACGGCCCCCGGGACACGGAGATGTCCCTGTGGACCACGGCGTCACCCCCGCGCACCCCACTCTCGCAGCGGTGAAACGCCTACACCCCCCAAAGGACCACCCCACCCACACACCGGCGCGCCCCGCCTTCAGGGGCGCGGGGAACTGCGCAAAACGCCCCACCCACCCGCACCCGCATCCACCCCCGCCCGGAGGGCAGCCACCACATCCGTCCCCACCCGACAGCACCCCCCGACCCCCCGTACCCCCTGCGCACACCACCGCGCCCCCCACCGCCCCGCCTCCCCCGCGGTGAACGTGGCGCGCCCGTCCCACGCACGGGCCCGCGCGTCCCACCCCTCCCCGCTGTTCGGGTACACCACCACCGGCTTCCCCGTCACCCGCACCGCCGTCCGCACCGCCCCGCTCACGTCCTCGGGGGCGCAGCAGTTGACGCCCACCGCGACGACCTCCTCCGCGTCGGCCGCCAACCCGAACGCCTCCGCCAGCGGCTGCCCCGCCCGCGTACGGTCGCCGGCCACGCTGTAGGACAACCAGGCCGGCACCCCCAGCCCGCGCACCGCCCGCAGCAGCGCCGCCGCCTCGTCCGTGTCCGGGACCGTCTCCAGCGCCAGCACGTCGGGACCGGCCGCCGCCAGCACCTCCAGACGCGGCCGGTGGAAGGCCTCCAGCTCGGCGACGGTGAGGCCGTAGCGGCCCCGGTACTCGGAGCCGTCGGCGAGCATCGCGCCGTAGGGGCCCACGGACGCCGCCACCCACAGGGGCCGCGACGTGCCCGCCCGCGCGGCGGCCTGCCGGGCCAGGTCCACACTCAGCCCGAGCAGCTCCGCCGCCCGCCCCCGGCCGACGCCCCGCCGCGCGAAGCCCTCGAACGTGGCCTGGTAGCCGGCGGTGATCGCGACATCGGCGCCCGCCCGGAAGTACGCCAGATGCGCCCGGACGACGGCCTCGGGCCGCTCCAGCAGCAGCCGTGCCGACCACAGTTCGTCGCTCAGATCGTGCCCGGCGGCCTCCAACTGGTTCGACAGCCCGCCGTCCAGGACGAGCGGCCCGGCGGCCAGGGCCTCGGCGAGAGCGGGTGCGCGCCTCATGCCTCGACGGTAGTCCCGGTGGCCCGCTACGACACGCGGATCCCCACGATGCAGGTGTCGTCGTCGGTGTCCGACCTGCTGTAGGTGAGCAGCCGGTCGAGCTGCTGGTCCAGCGTCGGCGGCACCGTGCGCGCGGCCGTCAGCAGCTGCGCGAGGGACTCCTCCACGGAACGGTCCCGGCGCTCGATCAGACCGTCGGTGTACATCAGCAGCGTGTCCTCCGCGGCGAGCTGCATCTCGTGCTCCTCGTAGACCGCCTCGGGCACCGCGCCCAGCAGCAGCCCCTTGACCAGGGGCAGCGCCGCCGCGTCGGCGTCGCGCACCAGCACCGGCGGCAGATGCCCGGCCCGCGCCCAGCGCAGCCTGCGGCTCTCGGGGTCGTACAGCCCGCAGACCGCCGTGGCGGTGACGGCGCCCGTCAGATGGTGGGCCACCATGTTGAGCCAGGACAGCAGCTGGCCCGGTCCCGCGCCCGTCACCGCCAGCCCGCGCAGCGCGTTGCGCAGGACGACCATGCTGGTGGCCGCCTCGATGCCGTGCCCCGCGACATCGCCCACGCACAGCAGGGTCAGTCCCGACGGCAGCACGACCGCGTCGTACCAGTCGCCGCCGACCAACTGCTCCGTCTCCGCCGGCCGGTAGCGCACCGCCACCCGGATCCCGGGCGCCAGCAGCGGGGCCTGGGCCGGGGGCATGATGGCGTGCTGGAGCTGGAGGGTGAGCCGGTTGCGTTCGCTGGCCTGCTGCTCGGTGTGGGCGAGCTGGTCCCGGGTGGCGGCCAGCGCGACCTCCGTCCAGTGCTGGGCGGAGATGTCCTGGTAGGCGCCGCGCACGACGAACAGCCGGCCGTCGGAGTCGAGCGCGGGTTCCGCCACCACCCGGATGTGCCGGGTCACCCCGTCGGGACGCTGGAGCCGGAACGCGGTGGACGCGGGGCGCCGCTGGTGCAGCAGGGTCCGCAGGAACCGGCCGATGGCCACAGCGTCGTCGGCGTGGGCGTGGGCGGCCAGCTCCTCCAGGGGCACCGGGGGAGCGGACAGCGGCCGGCCGTACAGGTCGAACAGCTGCCCGTTCCAGGTGATCTCCCCGGTGAGCAGGTTCTCCTCGAAGCCGCCGATCCGGCCGAGGCGCTGTGCGTGCTGGAGCAGGCTGGCCAGACGCGCCGTCTCGTCCTCTATGCGCCAGATCAGCAGGATGCTCCCCGCGTGCCGGCTGATGTTGATGTCGGCCACCGCCGCGAGCGGCACGTCGTCCACGAGGGCGGTGAGCCTCATGCGATGGGCGCGGAACGGCTCCCCGGTGGCGTAGACCCGCTCGATCCGCTCGAACAGCTCGCTCTGGCCGGCGACCATCGGATAGGCCTCCAGCAGCAGGGCCCCGCTGACCACGCCGCGCGGCCGGCCCGCCGGATCCAGGAAGCGCCCGTTGACGTGGTGGATGCGGAAGTCGACCAGATGCCCGTCGCCGTCCAGATGCGGTACGAGCACCAGGGCCGGGTCGTGCAACCCGTCGGCGAGGTTGATCAGCTCCGCGACGTCCGGCAGGAGCCGGGGCCCGGGGTCACCGTCGGGGTGCCGCAGCGCGTACGTCTCCAGGGTGTGCGCGCACAGTTCGGCCAGGGCCTCGACCTGGCGCACGATCTGCGGAGGCTGCGGGGCCAGCGGCTGCGGCCAGACGATCTCCAGCACCCCGTGGATGCGTCCGCCCGCTCCGGCGGGGACGGCGACCCGGCCGCCGTCGGGGTGGTGGTGCTGGCCGATCGACGGCAGGCCGCTCTCGGCGAGGGAGCCGACCCAGTGCCCGGCCCGGTCGGCGAGCCCCGTACGCGCCACCGTCGTCACGCCCGGGGGGACGTAGCGCCAGCGGCCGGCCTCGGCGGGCGGGAACCCGGCGCTGCCCGCGAGGGTGAGGGAGCCGTCGGAGCCCACGGCCCAGATGGCCACGGCCACCGCGCCGAGCGGGGCGAGCGCGTGCTCCAGCAGGGAGTCGGCGACGGCCTGGGTGTCGTCGGCGGCCAGCGCGCCGCTCTCGGCGGACCGCAGCCGCACCGCCGACGAGCGGCCCGTGGGCCGGCCGGCGTCCGCGGTGCCGCCCCCGTCGCCCGCCGAACCCGCGGCGACCGCCAGGAACGCGCTGGTCACCTCGGTGAGCCGGTCGCGCGAGGCCTGGTTGATGACCTCCACCGCGAACTCCAGCGGCGTGACGCCCGCCTGGTCGGTGAGTTCGGCCAGCTGCCGGGCGGCCTGGGCCGGGCCGCAGCCCAGCCGCTCCACCAGGATGCCCTTGGCCAGTTCGATCAGGGCCCGCCCGTCCGCCTCGGCGTGCGCCGCCCGCACCTCGCGGCGCAGCCGGTCCACCGTGGCGGCGAGCCTGCCGACGGGGGAGGCGGACCAGGCCGCCTCCTCCGCGTCCTGCCCGGGCCGGTGCCCGGGGACGCCGGCGTCGAAGGCCGCCGGCGGTCGCTGTGTGTCGCTCATGGCTCGCGGCCCCCTGCTCAGACGGGCAGCCAGCGTCGTACGCGGGCGATGAGGTCGTTGGTGTCGACGGGCTTGGTGACGTAGTCGTTCGCCCCCGAGGCCAGGCTCTTCTCCTGGTCCCCGGGCATCGCCTTCGCGGTGACGGCGATGATGGGCAGGTTCGCGTACTGGGGCATGGTGCGGATCTCGGCGGTGGCGGCGTAGCCGTCCATCTCCGGCATCATCACATCCATCAGGACCACCGCGATGTCGGGGTGGTCCAGCAGCGTCTCGATGCCCTGGCGGCCGTTGTCGGCGTGCAGGACCTTGAAGCCGTGCAGCTCCAGGATCCCGCTGAGCGCGAAGAGGTTGCGCGCGTCGTCGTCCACGACGAGCACCGTGGTGCCGAGGAGCGCGTCGTCCATGGGCTGCGCCGCGGTCTGCTGGGGTTCGTCGATGCGGACCAGGGACAGCACGTCCCCCGGCTCCTCCGCCGACAGGTGCAGCGTGATGTGCTCGCGCAGTTCGTCCAGGCTGGACAGGAAGTCCAGCGGGCGCCCGCCGGAGCGGGACCGCATCGCCTGCTCCTGTTCGAGGTCCACGCGATGCCCGCTGTGGACCAGCACCGGGACGCTGGAGAGCGCGGAGTCGCCTCGCATCGCCTCCAGGAAGCGGGCACCCTCGTCGTCGGGCATGCCGAGTTCCAGGACGACGCAGTGGCAGGGTTCGGCCGCCAGCGCGCTCGCCGCCTCCTGCGCTCCCACGACGGTGATGATGTCCACGGCGCCCCGCGGATCGGACGGATCGTGAGCGTGCGCGATGTCCGCGACCGCGCTCTCCGCGACCAGCGTCAGCAGACCGCGCGGCCGCTCCTCCACGACCAGCAGCCTGCGTCTGCGCTGTCCGGGGGGCGCCGGTGCGAGGGCGGCCTCCTGGCGGGGTGCCGGCACCACCTCGGCGGTCGGCGCCGCCCCGGACTGCCCCACCTGCTCGGCGAGCACGAGCCCGGAGGTGAGGGCCGCCCGGCCACTGCCGTCGAGCAGCTCCTCGAAGTCGGGGCGCGCCACGGGCAGAAAGAGCGTGAACGTGCTGCCCTGGCCCGGGGTGCTGTCGACCGTGACGGCGCCGCCCAGCAGATGCGCGATCTCCCGGGTGATCGACAGGCCCAGGCCGGTGCCGCCGTACTTGCGGCTCGTCGTCCCGTCGGCCTGCTGGAACGCCCCGAAGATCGTCTCCAGTTGCTGCTGCGGGATGCCGATGCCGGTGTCCTTGACCCGGAAGGCCACGACGGTGCCCCCGCGGTGCACGCCCCCGGGTACCTCGCGGTCGGCGGCGGGCTCGATGTGCAGTTCGACGCTGCCCCGCTCGGTGAACTTCACCGCGTTCGACAGCAGGTTGCGCAGGATCTGCCGCAGCCGGGTGTCGTCGGTGAGCAGGTCGCCCGGGGCACCCGGCGCGGTGGTCACCGTGAAGTCCAGGCTCTTCTGCGTGGTCATCGGCCGGAACGTGGCCTCGACGTACTCCAGGAGCTGCCGCAGCGGCACCCGCTCGGGGCTGACGTCCATCTTGCCCGCCTCGACCTTCGACAGATCGAGGATGTCGTTGATCAGCTGGAGCAGGTCGGAGCCCGCGGAGTGGATGATGCCCGCGTACTCGACCTGCTTCGGGGTGAGGTTGCGCGAGGGGTTCTGCGCCAGCAACTGGGCCAGGATCAGAAGGCTGTTGAGCGGCGTGCGCAGTTCGTGGCTCATGTTCGCCAGGAACTCCGACTTGTACTTCGAGGCCAGCGCCAGCTCCTGGGCGCGGGTCTCCAGCTCCTGCCGCGCCTGCTCGATCTGGAGGTTCTTGGCCTCGATGTCGCGGTTCTGCGAGACGAGCAGGGACGCCTTCTCCTCCAACTCGCCGTTGGAGCGCTGAAGTTCGTCCTGCTGGACCTGCAACTCCTCCGAACGGGACTGGAGTTCGGCGGTCAGCCGCTGGGACTCCTCCAGCAGCTCGTCGGTGCGGGCGTTGGCCACGATGGTGTTGACGTTGACGCCGATGGCCTCCATCAGCGGGCCCAGGAAGTCCTGGTGGGTCTGGGTGAACCGGGAGACCGAGGCCAGTTCGATCACGCCGAGGACCTGGTCCTCCACCACGATCGGCAGCACGGTCAGGGCGCTCGGCACGGCGTGGCCGAGCCCCGAGGAGACGGTCACATAGCCGGGCGGCAGCTCCTTCACGGTGATGGCGCGGCGGCTGCGCGCCGCCTGCCCCACCAGGGAGCGGCCGACGGGGATGCGGGTGGGCCGGTCGTCGTCGGGGAGGCCGTAGGCGCCCACCAGCCGCAGTTCGGGGCCGCGCTCGGTGTCCTCGGCGAGGTAGAAGGCGCCGTACTGGGCCGACACCAGCGGCACCAGCTCGTCCATGATCAGCTCGGCGACCACGGGCAGGTCCCGGTGGCCCTGCATCAGCCCGGAGATCCGGGCGAGATTGGTCTTGAGCCAGTCCTGCTCCTGGTTGGCCCGCGTGGTCTCGCGCAGGGACTCGACCATGGAGTTGATGTTGTCCTTGAGCTCGGCGACCTCGCCCGACGCCTCCACGTTGATGGAGCGCGTCAGGTCGCCCTCGGCGACGGCGCTCGCGACCTCGGCGATGGCGCGCACCTGCCGGGTGAGGTTGCCCGCCAGCTCGTTGACGTTCTCCGTCAGCCGCTTCCAGGTGCCGGAGACACCCTCCACCTCGGCCTGGCCGCCGAGCCGCCCCTCGCTGCCGACCTCCCGCGCCACGCGGGTGACCTCGGCGGCGAACGACGAGAGCTGGTCCACCATCGTGTTGATGGTGGTCTTCAGCTCCAGGATCTCGCCGCGGGCGTCGACGTCGATCTTCTTGGACAGGTCTCCGTTGGCCACCGCGGTCGTCACCAGCGCGATGTTGCGCACCTGGCCGGTGAGGTTGTTGGCCATCGAGTTGACGTTGTCGGTGAGGTCCTTCCAGGTGCCCGCCACGTTCGGGACGTGCGCCTGTCCGCCCAGGCGCCCCTCGGTGCCGACCTCGCGGGCGACGCGGGTGACCTCGTCGGCGAAGGCGGACAGCGTGTCGACCATCGTGTTGATCACGTCCGCGAGGGCCGCGACCTCGCCCTTCGCCTCCACCGTGATCTTCTGCGACAGGTCGCCGCGCGCGACGGCCGTGGCGACCTGGGCGATCGAGCGGACCTGCCCGGTCAGGTTCGACGCCATCACGTTGACGTTGTCGGTGAGGTCCTTCCAGGTGCCCGACACGCCCCGGGCGATGGCCTGTCCGCCCAGGTTGCCCTCGGTGCCGACCTCGCGGGCGACGCGGGTGACCTCGTCGGCGAAGGCGGACAGCTGGTCGACCATGGTGTTGATGGTGTTCTTGAGTTCGAGGATCTCGCCGCGGGCGTCCACGGTGATCTTCTGGGAGAGGTCTCCCTGCGCCACCGCGGTGGCCACCTGCGCGACGTTGCGGACCTGGGCGGTGAGGTTGCCCGCCATGAAGTTGACGGAGTCCGTCAGGTCGCGCCAGGTGCCCTTCACCCCCTTGACGTCCGCCTGTCCGCCCAGGCGCCCCTCGGTGCCGACCTCGCGGGCGACGCGGGTGACCTCGTCGGCGAAGGCGGAGAGCTGGTCGACCATGGTGTTGATGGTGTTCTTGAGTTCGAGGATCTCGCCGCGGGCGTCCACGGTGATCTTCTGGGAGAGGTCTCCCTGCGCCACCGCGGTCGTCACCTGCGCGATGTTGCGGACCTGCGAGGTCAGGTTGCCCGCCATGAAGTTCACCGAGTCGGTCAGATCGCGCCAGACGCCGCCGACCCCGGGCACCTGTGCCTGGCCGCCGAGCCGGCCCTCGCTGCCGACCTCGCGGGCGACGCGGGTGACCTCGTCGGCGAAGGCGGAGAGCTGGTCGACCATCGTGTTGACGGTCTCCTTCAGCTGAAGGATCTCCCCGCGCGCGGGCACGTCGATCTTCTGCGACAGATCGCCCTTGGCCACGGCGGTCGCCACCTGCGCGATGTCACGCACCTGTGTGGTCAGGTTGCCCGCCATGGCGTTGACCGAGTCGGTCAGGTCCGCCCACGTGCCGGAGACCCCCGGCACCTCGGCCTGTCCGCCCAGCGTCCCCTCGGTGCCGACCTCGCGGGCCACGCGGGTCACCTCGGAGGTGAACACCGACAGCTGGTCCACCATGCCGTTGAAGACCGTGGCGATGTCGCCGAGCAGTCCCTCGCCGTCGGCGGGCAGCCGGGTGCCGAAGTCGCCGTCACGCACGGCGGTCAGTCCGGCCAGCAGTTGCCGCAGTTCCTGCTCACGGGGTGCCCGCTGGGCGGACCCGGTCGTCCTGGTGGTCATGCGCACCCTCGTTCCGCTCCCGGAGAGCCCCCGCACCGAGGGCTCGGAACCGCACCGGGCCCGCGAACGGTCCCGCTCGCCACCCGGCGTTTGCGCAGTTCACGCTTCGGCCGGATGACAAAATACGTCGCAGACTAACTCAGTTGCCGTGCGGCAACCAATTGTTCGCGTAAAGATCCCGCCCGCCCCATGCCGACAGGCCCCGCACCCTTTGGCCGGGTACGCGGGGCTGGTGCCCGGAGCGCTGTTGACGCAAGATCTGACACCGGAGGGTCTTCCGCTTCAACCGTGGCCCCTCCCACGGGAGTTGCGCGTGCCAGGCATGCGGGACCCCGGCCACCAGACCCTGGGGCGTCCCGACCGGAACCGGGGCGTCCCAGGCCTGGTCACACCACGTGACGGTGCCAGCGCGCGGCGGCGCCGACAGCACGGCCGGGCGGGCTTGGCGGGGATACCGATGTCGGATCACGGTGCCCACGGCGCGCCCCAGAGGGGCGCGGGGAACTGCGCGACCGGCCACGACGCGGCCGCGGACGCACGACGGGCCCGGCGAACCGCGATGCCGGGCCACGTCCGAGCGGGCATTCCGAAAGGGCGGCAGCCCGTGCCGTCAGGGCCGCGGCTGCCCGGGCCGGTGCCGGCGCGCCGGCACGCCCCGGTCGAAGCAGGTCGACTCCAGACCCGCCAGGCTGTCGTCCGCGAGGTCGGTCTCGAACAGCGCGCACCGGCTCCCGCAGGTGCACCGGGAGACCCTCGCGGTGAAGGACCCGCTGTTGTCGCGGTAGAAGTCGTCGTTCACGGCCAGATACAGCTCACCGTCGCCCGTCAGCACCGTCGGTCCCGCGCCGACGAACCGCCAGGGCCCGTGCCCGACACGGCCCAGCAGCGACCAGCGCCGTGCCCCGGGCAGGGCGAAGCGCGGTCCGGCGCGCCCGGCGTCGCCGTCGGGGCCGACGTCCGTGCGGGTCCCGGCGCCGATCAGGCCCGTCGCCGTCACCCCCACCGCACGGCGCACGCACACCCCGGTGTCGACCAGGCGCGTCGCGCCGGGAAGCCGGGCCGGTCCGGTCGTCGCCGGCACCCTGACCGCCCCGTGCGGCGGCCGGGGTACGACGGGGCAGCGCGGCGGGAGCGCCTCGTGACCCGCGGCCACGGCGGCGCTCTGCCCCAGCAGGAGCGCGAGCGCGGTCGCGGCGACGACGGGCCTCCACCCGCGGCCGGCCCGTACGCCCGTGAGCGCCTTGAACAGTGTCGGTGCCTTCATGCGCCCAGTAGCGCACGCGTCGGCGAAGGTCGGGCGGCACGGCCCACCGGTGACCCGGCCAACCAGCCGAACGGCGCAGTCGGCGAAGGGAAAACCCCTCGCGCGAGCCCATCCGGCCCCCGTACGGTGACCCCTTCGGCCGCCCTGGCAGGGGGGCAGGACAGGGGGAGACGCACCGGTGTCGGACACACGCGCCTCGGGATGGGGCCGCGATTTCGGGATCTTCTGGACCGCGCAGACCCTCTCGATGCTCGGGGACTCCTTCGCGCTGATCGCGCTGCCGCTGCTCGTCCTGGAGGCCACCGGGTCCGTCGCCCGGATGGGGCTGCTGACCGCGGTCGGCGGGGCCGCGTCCGTGCTGGCCGCCGTCTTCGCGGGCGTGGTGGTCGACCGCGTGGACCGCCGCAGGCTGCTGATCGCCTGCGATCTGGCGAGGATGGCGCTCTACGGCCTGATCCCGCTGGTCTGGCTCGCGGGCCCCAGGATCTGGCTGCTGTACCTGGTCCTGCCCCTGTGCGAGGCCGTCGGCATGCTGTTCTCCGTCGCCTACGTCACCGCCGTGCGCTCCCTGGTCGACACCGAGCGGATCACCGCGGCCAACGGCCGGCTGAACGCCACCGCGGCGGCGGCCGGGGTCGCCGGCCCCGTGTGCGCGGGGTTCGTGGCGGCCGTGGCCGGTCCCGCCATGGCCGTCGCCGTGGACGCGGTGAGCTTCGGGGTGTCGGCGCTGTGCCTCACCTTCCTGCGGTTCACGCCGACCGCCCGGCCCGGGAGCGGGACGGAAGGCGAGACGGCGGGGGCGACGGGCGCCACGGGGCTGTGGCGCGACCTGCTCACCGGGGTGGCCTTCCTGATGCGCCACCCGGTGCTGCGCGCGCTGACCGGGCTGCTGACCGTGTTCTGCTTCCTGGAACTGGGCCTGACCGACCTGGTCATCTACCACCTCAAGCACGACCTGGGGCAGAACGACGGCGCGGTGGGAACCGTCCTGGCCGTCGCCGCGCTGGGCGGTATCACCGGGTCGCTGCTGGTGGCCCGGATCCGGCGCCGGCTGGGCTTCGGCCCCACCTGGGCCGCCGCGATGGCGGTCTGCGGCTGCGCCATCTCCGGGATCGGCTGGGCCCGGAACCTGCCGTCGGTCGCGGTCCTGGCCGCGCTGCTGCTCACCGGCGCCGCCATCTCGGGAGCCTGCTCCATGTCCCTGCGCCAGCAGGTGACCCCCGAGCACCTGCTGGGCCGGGTCACCTCCGCGTTCTGGACGCTCCACTACGCGGCGGCCCCGTTCGGCGCGGCCGTCATCACCTGGGCGGCGCAGCATCACGGCACGGCGCCGGTGGCCGCGGCGGCGGGCGCCGGCACCGTGGCCATCGCGCTCGTGGGCCTGCTCACCCCGGTGCGCGCCCGCCACCCGGAGGCCGCGGGCCGGGCCGACGGGGCCGTGGACCCCCGGGAGCCCTCGCACCCCCGGGGCATCGCGCGGCGGGCGGAACCCGCCGAGGGGAGTCCGGCCGGCGGGTCGGCGGGTCGCTGAGGAGAGGAACGCGAACGCGGCGGGCTCCGCGCGCAGGACATGGCGCGGCAGCGGGCCGGGGCCGCAGGACTGCGAGCCGATGCCGTGCTGGCCGTGGTCGAGGTTGACCCGCACCGTGGCGCCGGCTCGGCCCCGTCCTGGACCGTGTCGCGCCGCCGTGCGGGGACCCGGCACGTCCGGCGCGCGGGCGGGGGCATACCGTGAGGAGCCGAGCACATACGCAGGGAGCGAGGAGAACGGGATGGACGACAGTCGCACCGCGCTGGTCGAGGACCTGATGGAGCGGTTCCCGCACGTACCGCGGGAAGCCGTCTTCAAGGAGGACCTGCTGCGCGGCGGTGTCGCCTTCGACCGGTCCGCGCTCAGCGACAACGAGGGCGGGGACGTCAAGCCGAAGTCGTACTTCATCTTCTCCTTCGACCACGGCACGCTGCCCGAGCTGGGCGAGGCGGCGCTGCGGCGGCCCCCGGAGGAGATCATCCTCACCGGCGGCCCGTACGACCTGCGCCGCACGGTCGTCTCCGTGCGCGTCAACCCGGCCTCGCCCTACCGCGTGGCCGCCGACGAGCACGGGCTGCTCGGGCTCTACCTCGACGGGCGCCGGATCGCCGACGTGGGCGTGCCGCCCATGCCCGAGTACTACCGGCACACCCTCTCCAACGGGAAGTCCGTGATGGAGGTGGCGCCCACCATCCAGTGGGGCTACCTCATCTACCTCACCGTCTTCCGGGTGTGCCAGTACTTCGGCGCCAAGGAGGAATGCCAGTACTGCGACATCAACCACAACTGGCGCCAGCACAAGGCGGCGGGCCGGCCCTACACCGGGGTGAAGGACGTCGAGGAGGTCCTCGAAGCCCTGGAGATCATCGACCGCTACGACACCGCCAAGGCGTCCACCGCCTACACCCTCACCGGCGGCGCGATCACCAAGACGGTCGCCGGGCGGGACGAGGCCGACTTCTACGGCCACTACGCCAAGGCCATCGAGGACCGCTTCCCGGGCCGCTGGATCGGCAAGGTCGTCGCACAGGCGCTGCCGAAGGGCGACGTGCAGCGGTTCAAGGACTACGGCGTGCAGATCTACCACCCCAACTTCGAGGTGTGGGACCGGCGCCTGTTCGAGCTGTACTGCCCCGGCAAGGAGCGCTACGTCGGCCGCGACGAGTGGCACCGGCGCATCCTGGACTCGGCCGACGTCTTCGGCGCGCGCAACGTGATCCCGAACTTCGTGGCGGGCGTGGAGATGGCCGAGCCCTTCGGCTTCGCCACGGTGGACGAGGCCATCGCGTCCACCACCGAGGGCCTGCGCTTCTTCATGTCGCACGGCATCACGCCCCGCTTCACCACCTGGTGCCCGGAGCCGACGACCCCGCTCGGCAAGGCCAACCCGCAGGGCGCGCCGCTGGAGTACCACATCCGTCTGCTGGAGGCCTACCGCGCCACCATGGACGACTTCGGCCTCTCCTCGCCGCCCGGCTACGGCCCGCCCGGCCCGGGCAACGCGGTCTTCTCGGTCAGCTCCTTCATGGACAGCCTGCCCGCCGTCGAGGCGGCCGGGGCCGAGGAAGCCACCGGGGCCGGGGAAGGGACCGGGGCCGCTTCGCGCGCCTGAGGTCCTGCCTGAGGGGGCGCACGCGCCCCCTCAGGGCCTGATCGGGCCTCGGCCCGGACGTGCCGCCCTGGGACCTGTCGCGAAAGTGGCGTCTGCCGCGCGACGCCCGGCACGTGCCCCCGAACTCTGCGAGCAGGGGGGAACCCCACTCGCCGTATCGCCCGGAAGCCCTCGTACGGGACGTACGAGGGCTTCCGGGCGATACGGCGACAGGCTCTAGGAGGCGGGGGTACGGCGACCGCCGCGGCGGTCGGAGCCGCGGCCCCCGCCGCCGGACGTGTTGCCCGTGCCCGATCCGTTCGCCGAGCGCCGCCCGGAGCCGCGGCCGGCCTGCGCCGAGCCGGCTCCCGTTCCGGCCCGGCGGTCGGAGCCGCGGCCCGCGGCGGCGCCCTGCTTGGCGCCGCCCGCTTCCGGCCGACGAGCGCCGCCACGCCCACCGGTCGCGGTGGTGCCGCCGGTGGCCGCCGTCCCGGACGCGGACCGGCGGTCCGTGCTCCGGCCCCCCTTCGCGGGGGCCGCGCCCGCCGCCGTCGCACCGGAGCCGCCGCCGCTGCGGCGCCGGCGGCCGGAGCGCCCGCCGGGCCGGCCCGTGCCGGGCTCCCGGTCCTGGCGGGAGGCCGCGGATGCCGCCGGCTGGGGAACCTCGATGGTGACGGGCACGCCCGAGGGCTCGCGGGCGCCGGTGAGGGTGGCCAGTTCCGCGTCGGTCGACGTGATGCGGGCCGTACGGGGGCGGATGCCCGCGTGCGACATGAGCTGGGTGACGTCCCGCTTCTGGTCGGGCAGGACCAGCGTGACCACGCTGCCCGAGCCGCCGGCGCGTGCCGTGCGGCCGCCGCGGTGCAGGTAGTCCTTGTGGTCGGTCGGGGGATCGACGTTCACGACGAGGTCGAGGTTGTCGACATGTATGCCCCGGGCCGCGACGTTCGTCGCGACCAGGGCGGTGACCTGGCCGTTCTTGAACTGTTCCAGGGTGCGGTTGCGCTGCGGCTGGGAGCGGCCGCCGTGCAGGGCCGCCGCGCGGACACCGACGGCGAGGAGCCGCTTGGCGAGCCGGTCGGCGGACCTCTTGGTGTCGAGGAAGAGGATGACCCGGCCGTCACGGGCCGCGATACGCGCGGTGACGGCCTTCTTGTCGGTCTCGTCCGCCACATGGAGCACGTGGTGCTCCATGGTGGTCACCGCGCCCGCCGACGGGTCCACGGAGTGCACCACGGGGTCGGTCAGGAACCGCTGCACCAGGCGGTCGATGTTGCGGTCCAGGGTGGCCGAGAACAGCATGCGCTGCCCGTCGGGACGCACCTGCTGGATCAGCTTGGTGATCTGCGGCAGGAAGCCCATGTCGGTCATCTGGTCGGCCTCGTCCAGCACCGTGATGCGGACGTCGGCGAGCACGCAGTCGCCCTGGGCCACCAGGTCGTTGAGCCTGCCGGGGGTGGCCACGACCACCTCGGCGCCGCGCCGGAGGGTGGCGGCCTGCTTGGTGACGGACAGCCCGCCGACCACCGTGGCCAGCCGGAGGTTCACCGCCGTGGCGTAGGGGGTGAGCGCGTCCGTCACCTGCTGGGCGAGTTCACGGGTGGGCACCAGCACCAGGGCGAGGGGAGCCTTGGACTCCGCGCGCAGTCCGGCGGTGCGGGCGAGCAGCGCCAGCCCGAACGCGAGGGTCTTGCCGGAGCCGGTGCGTCCCCGCCCCAGCAGGTCGCGGCCGGCGAGCGAGTTCGGCAGCGTGGCGGCCTGGATGGGAAAAGGGCTGGTCACCCCTTGCGCGGTGAGCGTCTTCAGCAGCCCTGCGGGCATGTCCAGGGCGGCGAAGTCCTCCACGGCGGGAAGTGCGGGGGTCCCGTTCTCCGGCAGCCGGAACTCCTGCGGAGACGAGACTGGGGACGGGGATGACGAGGGGCGCCGGTTCGACTTCTGCGGCCTGCGGGACATGCGGTTCTTGCCTTCCTGGAAACAGCACAAACCGGGGTCCGCACCATGACGGTGCGGACCCCGGTGAGCGGATACGCGTCCGGCGATCAGGCGGGGACGATGTTCTCCGCCTGCGGGCCCTTCTGGCCCTGCGTCACGTCGAAGCTGACCCGCTGGCCCTCCTGGAGCTCACGGAAGCCCTGGGTCGCGATGTTCGAGTAGTGGGCGAAGACGTCGGGGCCGCCGCCGTCCTGCTCAATGAAGCCGAAACCCTTTTCGGAGTTGAACCACTTCACGGTTCCCTGTGCCATGACATTCTCTTTCTGTAGGCAGAGGCCCCATCCGGAGATGCCGGATAACAAACAGTGCGCCTAACGTTCCCGTCAGGCGCACATAGGTTCATGGGTACCACAACTGCAACTTTGGCAAGCGTACCACGAAGCCCGGGGTGTAGTCGATCACCACGGCTCCTTCCGGGTCGCCTCCAGTTCCCGCTTGAGGTTCCGCAGGGTCGTGGCGATGTTGCGCCGCTGGAAGTCGGCGAAGGTGCTGCCTCCCGTCGCGACCCGGTCGAAGGCGCGGGTCAGGGCGTCGGGCCAGGCGCGCCGGTCGTCGGTCCACGTCTCCGTCACCCGCGTGCCGGGGCCGACCGGCTCGAAGCGGTACTCCCAGCCGGCGATGGGGACGCGCAGGAACGGTCGCCTGACCCCGATGGAGTGGACCCGGAAGGCGAAGCGGCGGCCCGGATCGGCGGCCACGACGGTGCACCGCGTCACCCAGCGGAACCGTCCGCGCCGGTTGCGCCCGACGAAGCTCGTGCCCACCTCGGCGGGTCCGCTCCCGGTGCCCTCCGCGGTGCCCAGGTTCTCCGGACTCCAGCGGCCCATGTCGGCGGGACGGCTCACGGCCCGGTAGACGGCGTCGGGAGGGACGTCGACGACGATGTCGCCGCTCACACGGAACACTCGGGCCATACCGGGACCTCTCGTCGGCGCACACGAAAGCCACCACGGGGTGGCGGCCGACATCATGGCATCCGGCCCGACCCGGGTGGAGGCCGGGCGGGCGGTCCGGTGAGGCCGGGGGCGGGGACGCGGCGGGAGGTCGCGCGGGTTCCGTCGCGCGCGGCCGCTCCCGCCCCCGACTCCCCCGTGCCTACCCGGCCTTCGGCCGCGAAACCCTCACGCCGGCCGCGCGTTCACGGGCACCGGTCCTGGCCGGGATCCTGGCTGGTACTGCCGAGCGCTGGGGTGTGAAGATGGCGCCATGCATCGGGTCCCTGAGATGAAAGTGCACGTCACCCACTACGGGGAGACCCTTGTGATCACGCTGTGCGGCGAGGTGGACGAGGACGACGCCGAGGACCTCGAAGCGGCGTGGGACGAGGCCGACCGGGAAGCGCTGCCCGTCACGGCGGTGGACCTGTCCCGGGTCTCCTTCGCCGACAGCATGCTCCTCAACGCTCTCATCGACGCCAGGCGGCGCCACGAGGCCGACGGTCGGACCCTGGTCCTGCTCGGCCCCCTGCAGCCCGCCCTGCGACGGCTGTTGACCATCAGTGGGATGATCGATCACTTCAGGATCGCCGACACCGGCCCCAGCCACGGAAGCGGTGAGCAGCGGTCATCATGAAGGGGATCACGACGGGTAGCCGAGAACCGTAGGCCAACGACGTTCTGTGACCAGGGGTATGGGCGAACCAGCGACGGAGGCACTTCATGGCCATCCCGGTGAGAAGGCCGGCGAGGGACGAGCACAAGACGGCACGCCTGCGGTACCGCATGGACTGGGACAGGGGCGGGGCGTCCATCGCCGATGCCCGGCACGCGGTGCGCGCCCTGCTGGCCCGGGCCGGACACCATCCCGACCACCGGCCGAGCCAGGACGCCCAGCTCGTGGTCAGTGAGATGGTCACCAACGCGATCCGGCACGCGCCGGGACCGGGAGCTCTCCTGCTGGAGCTGACGTCCGACGCCACCCGCCTGCGGATCGCCGTACGGGACAGCTCACCGCACCCACCCGTCGTGCACGAGCCCGACGCGCACCGTATCGGCGGACACGGCCTGTACCTGGTCTCCCGCCTGTGCGGGCGGATACACACCATGGCGCTGGGCGTCGGCAAGCAGGTCACGGCCCACCTCGGCCTCGCGACACCCCTGCGGGTCCCCGGGGTGGGTTGCATCGGCGAAGGGGATGCGGGACTGTTGCCGGACGACATCTGTTCTCCAGGGTAGGAAGGTGGTGGGGTGCGCAAGGCGTACCCCCGCTTTTGTCTGCTTCCCGCGGTCCGTCCGCCCGCCCGCGCGGCGTCGACACCCGAGTGGGCGCCACGTGGAGTGACGCCCCCTACCCCGTGCTGGTCGTCGACCGGCACGGCACGCTCGCGCACTTCAACGAGGCCGCCAGTGCCCTGCTGCCGACGGCGGGGATCGGGGACGGGCTGCGCGACACGCCGCTCTCCTGGTTGACCGACGCACATCGACCCGTCGCCGACCCGCAGGGCGACGAAGGTCCCCGCCCGCGCGCGGGGCACATCGACGACCGGTACTTCGAGGCGCACCCCACCGTCCTGACCGACGGGGACACGGTGTGGTGGCTGGTCGACGACACCGACCGCCGTCTGGCCGAGACGGCGCTGCACCAGGCGCGGGCGCGCACCGACGTCCTGTCCGACGTGTCGTCGACGCTACTGTCGACCCTGAACGTGCCGCGCTGCATGGAGGTGGCCGCGTCCATGGCCGTGGAGCATCTCGCCGAGGCCGCGGTGCTCGTCGCCCCGGCGCAGGGCCGGCGCCACCCCCTGACCCACGCCCGCCGCGGCGGACCGGTCACCCAGGTCACGCAGAAGATCGACACCCGGAGCGTGCCCGGACTGACCGAGGCTCTCCAGGGCTTTCCCCCCGTCCCCGCCCGCTGGATCGACCCCGGCGACATCCCCGACTGGGTGATCCCCGACGGGTTCGCCGGCCCCGTCGGCTCCGTCATCGTCACGCCTCTCCCGGGTCACGGAGTCCCCGCCGGGGCACTGATCCTGCTGCGCTCCAGCACCGAGCAGGCGTTCACCGACGGCGAGGAGGTCTTCGCCCGGCTGTTCGCCGCCCGGGCCGGGGCCGCCCTCTCCGCCGCCCGCCTGTACGCGGAACAGGCCGGTGTCACCGCCACCCTGATGCGGGAGCTGCTGCCGCCCTCGCTGCACCGGGTGCACGGGGTGGACTACGCCGGCAGCTACCGGGCCGCCAAGGACCATGGGCGGGTCGGCGGTGACTTCTACGACGTCCATCCGGGGCCCGACGCCACGGGGGAGACCCTGGTCGTCCTCGGAGACGTCGCGGGAAAGGGACTGGACGCGGCGGTCCTGACCGGCAAGATCCGCAACACCCTGCACGCCCTGCTTCCCCTGGCCGACGACCACCAGCGGGTGCTCGACCTGCTCAACGGGGCACTCCTCAGCTCCCATCACACCCGTTTCGCCACCCTCGTCCTGGCCTCGGTGCGCCACCACGACGACCGCGTCCATCTGCGGCTGACCAGCGCCGGCCACCTGCCCCCGCTCATCGTCCGCACCGACGGCACCGTGGAAGAGGCCCCCACCAGCGGCACCCTGGTCGGCGCCCTGCCGACCGTGACCGTGCGCACCGCGCGGACGGTGCTCGCCCCCGGCGAGACCTGCCTCCTCTACACCGACGGCATCACCGAGGCCCGCGGCGGCCCCCTCGGCGACGAGATGTTCGAGGAACGTCGCCTGCGAAGGTCACTGGCCGAGTGCGCGGGACTGCCCGCGGAGGCGGTCGTGGAACGGGTGCAGATGCTCGCCGCCCAGTGGCTCGGCTCCGGCCGCCACGACGACATGGCCCTCGTCGCGATCAGCGCGCCCAGATCCGGGCCCCGGACGCCGGCCGACGGCCGCGACGAGCACGACGTGAGGAACCGATGATGTCCGCCACGGCGCGAGACCTGTTGTGGCGGGCCCTGGTCGCCGGCGAGGAGTACGCGGCCGTCGGCGTGCTGCACGACGCGCTGGCCGCGGGCCTGGACCAGGAGTCACTGCTCCTGGACGTGATCGCGCCGGTCCAGGAGAAGGTCGGCGTCGAGTGGGCCGCCGACCGCCTCACGGTGGCCCAGGAACACGCCGCCACCGCCATCAACGAACGCGCCATGGCCGCCCTCGCGCACCGCCGGCACGACACGCCACGCCCTGCGCGGCGCGGCCGGGTGACGGTGAGCTGCGTCGACGGCGAGTGGCACGCGTTCCCCGCCCGCCTGGTCGCCGAGATCCTGCATCTGCGCGGCTGGCAGGTCGACTACCTCGGTGCCCAGACCCCCACCCCGCACCTGATCGCCCATCTGCACCAGACCAACCCCGACGCGGTCCTGCTGTCCGGTTCGATGCCCACCCACCTGCCGACCGCGCACGCCGCCATCACCGCCTGCCAGGCCATAGGCGTGCCCGTCATGGCCGGCGGCCGCGCCTTCGGCGCCGACGGACGCCACGCCCGCTCGCTCGGCGCCGACCGGTGGGCCCGCGACGCGCGCGACGCGGCCCACGCACTCGACGCGGGGATCCCGCGGCCGGCCCCCTCGGCCATGCGCCAGGTCGTCGACGACCTCCCGCACCTGGCCGACCAGGAATACACCATGCTCGTCCGATCGCGGGCCCAGCTGGTGAAGCAGACCCTGGTCGACCTGGAGAACCGCTTCCCGCCCCTGCGCGCCTACACCGACGCCCAGCGCGAACGCACCGCGGAGGACATCGCCCACATCGTCGACTTCCTCGCCACCGCCCTGTACGTCGACGACCCCGACCTCTTCACCACGTTCGCGACCTGGACCGCCGACATCCTCCAGGCCCGCCACGTCCCCGCCCGCTCCCTCCTCGCGGGACTGGACCTCCTCGCGGCCCAACTGCACGACTTCCCCCGCGCCCTCGGCCTCATCCACCGGGGCGCCGACGCCCTCGGCGACCGCCCCACCCACCTCGTCCCCGACACGGGCACCCGCATATGACCGACCCGCACGCCACCGACCCGCACGCCACCGACCCGCACCCCACCGAGTTCACCGTCACCGCCCACCGTGGGACGTCCACGCTGACCGTGCGGGTGACCGGCGAACTCGACTACGACACCAGCGACGAGTTCCTCGACACCGTCACCGACCACCTCGCCCGACGCCCCGCGCTCCACGAGGTGCGCCTGGACTTCCGGGACCTGCAGTGGATCGACTCCTCGGGGCTGTCGGCCCTGCTCATGATCCACCGCCGCGCCGTCGCCACCGACGTGCTGCTGCACCTGGACAACCGGCCCGACTTCCTGAACCGCATGCTCGACATCACCAACGTCCTGGACCACCTCACCTCGGCGACCCTGCCTCCACCGGCCCGGTGAGAGCATCGCCTCGGAGCCATAGGCCAGTTCGAGGGGACAGCCGGGTCGATGAGGTCACAGCCGGACGATGTCGTCCTGGCCCAGGTCTGCGCGGAGTCACTCGCAGACCGGCAGTCAGCGGCAGCCACCGGCCCGACGGCGCGCGGGAGTCGCGTCAGTCGGTCGTGACAGGGAGACTGCGCAGCCCCCTCTTGTGGAACGTCGGCCACCACTCCAGCTCATCGGCCGCTGCGGCCAGTTCGAGTGCGGGGAACCGTTCCACGAGGGACCCTACGGCGATCTCCGCTTCCATCCGTGCGAGCGGGGCGCCGAGGCAGTAGTGCACTCCGTGGCCGAACGCCAGATGGGTCGGTGCACGGCCCGGGTCGAACACGTCGGGGGACGCGAACTCCCGCCCGTCCCGGTTCGCCGAGGCGAGGGAGACCCACACGCGGCTGCCGGCGGGAATGAGGGCGTTTCCGATGCTGACGTCCTCAAGGGCGAAGCGGCGCACGGCCAGTGCGAAGGGCGGGTTCCAGCGCAGAGTCTCCTCGACCACCGACCGTATCGGGACGGCGCCCTCCCGCACCGCCGTCAGCAGTCGGGGGTGCAGCAGCAGACTCAGCGCCGTGTTGCCGATGAGATGGACGGCGTTGTCGTAGCCGGCGAACAGCGTGAGGAACGCCAGGGAGACGAGTTCGGGCTCGGTGAGCGCGTCGCGGTCGTCGCGTGCGTGGACGAGGGCGGACAGGAGGTCCTCGGTCGGGCTGTTGCGCTTGTCCTCGATGACACCTTTGAGGAACTGGTGCATCTGGCCCATCGCCGTGCGTGACTCCGTCGCCGCTCCCGGCGTCGGGGAGAAGAGCGTGTCGGTCCAGGCCCGGAAGTCGTGCTGTGCCGTCTCCGGGATGCCGAGCAGTTCGCAGATGACACCCATCGGCAGGGGGACGGCCAGGGCGTGGACGAGGTCCACGCGTCGGCCGGACAACGGGGTGAGGAGTTCGTCGGTCAGCTTCTGGACGCGCGTGCGCAGGCCCTCGACGCGACGGGGAGTGAACGCCTTGGCGACGAGGCGGCGCAGGCGAGTGTGGTCGGGCGGATCCATGTTGAGCAGGTGGGCGTCGAGCTCGGGCGGCATGGACGAGGTGTACTCGCCGCTGGTCCGGGCGTTCGCCTTGTTCAGGGAGAGCCGGGGGTCCGCCAGAGCCGCGCGGGCCTCGGCGTACCGGGTGATCAGCCACACGGGTTCGCCGTCGGGAGTGGTGGTGCGGTGGACCGGGGCGGCTGCCCGGAGCCGGGCGTAGGCGCCATGGGGGTCGGCGACGAGTGCGTCACCGAGCAGTGACGGGACACCGCCGGTCGGTTCGGTGCTGCTCATGCGTCCGCCTTCGCCGACTGGAGCCGTTCGAGGACGGCGGGGATGACGGGGGAGGTGCGGAAGGCGTCGGCGACCCGGGTCAGACGGGCACCTTCCTCGTTGAGGTCGCCGCCCGCGGCGTCGTCGAAGTCCGTGCCGTGTCCCTCCGGCACCCCATGGCCGGTGGACCGGGCCTGAAGGGCCGCGGCGATGTGCGCGGCCTCTGTCACGGCGTCCGCCTCGTCACCGGTGAGGTGGTGGGTGGCTGCCAGGTCCCGTGTCATGCGACTGATGTCCGCGTCGTGGTGGGGGCGAAGTCTCATCTCGCCGTCGAGCATCTCGATCACCTGGCGGCCGAGGAAGAACCGGAGGTCGCGTGCCAGCTCCCTGCGAGAGGTCGGCGGGGGAAGGAGGACGACCTCGGGGAAGGCGCGGGTGATCGCCTGCCAGAGCGGGTAGCGCCGGTGGAAGGTGCGGTAGTCGGACATCCATGACAGGGCCCTGCCGAGGCCGACGCCCCAGGCCGGCATGGTGAACCCCACGGCGAAGAGAGCGGCCGCGACGCTGGCGAACATGGGGGCGACCACGGAGTTGAGGAAGCCGAGGGGTGAGATGCCGAGCTTGTCCCAGACGAGGGAGAGGGCCTTGGGCAGGCAGTAGCCCAGGCCGGCGACCGCTCCCACGGTGACGGTGCGCAGGCCGCGACGCAGCCAGGGCTGGCCGACGATCTTCGCGTAGCGCCAGCAGAGCCGGATCAGGCCGACCATGCTGACCGTGAACAGGGTCTGGTGGACGAGCAGGAACTCCCAGATGTACGCGGTCCTCGCGTAGTGGACGTCGAAGTCGAGGGCGTGCGACGTGTCGGTGGCGTCCCCCAGGAAGAACAGCACCCAGTTCGTGGCGACCGTGGCGAGCGCGTATCCGAGGATCAGCCGGTGGCGGAGCCGGACGGTCGACTGCGCGGACGACCAGCTGACGAGGAGGGCCAGGAACGAGGTGAGGCAGACCTCCACGGTGGTGTAGATGATCAGCGAGGAGATGTTGGGCGCGCCGAACAGCGCGTCGACCCGTACGTACACCGCGGGGATGGCGAAGCCGAACGGCGCGGCGAACGTGGCGATCGCGAGGCACAGCCGCTGCAACTCCTTGTTGCGCCAGTCGCGGGCCAGGTCTCTCAGTTTGAAGGCGAACGCGCTCCACGTGATCAAGGAGAGCATTCCGTACACGACGTTGAACAACACGCGGCTATGTCCTTGGTGTGGAACCGCGCCCCAGGGAGCGCTCGAGATGGCTGACGAGGTCGACCACGTCTTCCGGAAGGCTTGTCGCCGGCCGGGGGGTGGCGTTGGTGGCCTGCAGGGGGATCAGCGAGGCGACCAGCTCGGCGGCCTTCTCCTCGCTCCGGTCGTAGCCGGTGCGGCCGAGGACGGTGCGTACGAGAGCGGGGTCGATGGTCGGCAGCAGGAGCCGGGAGATCTCCTCCTGCTCGGCCGGCGTGGACTCGTGCTCGCAGAGCATGTGGCCGATCTCGTGGAGGACGATGTGGCCCTGGTGCGCCTTTCTGGCCTTCGCCTGGTAGACGACGTAGTCCACGTCCTCGGTGGCGACCCACATGCCGCACAGGCCTCGGTCGGCGGGCAGCGGCATCGGTACGAGCGAGATGGGCCGTCCGCGGCGTTCCTCCATCTGGTCGATGAGGGCGTTGATGTCGAACGGCTTCGGGAGGTCGAGTTGCCGGACCAGATCGGCACAGTGGCGGCGTAGTTCCCTGTCGTTCATCCCCGCTCCCCCCGGGTCGGCCCACTGCCACCGGACGAAGACCACGCTCGCGCTCCCCCTCGCCAAGGCGGCCGGCGCTGGGTGGATGGGGTTGGTATGGGCATGACATTCTACCCTGCGTCCGCCACCGGCCTCATCGATCATTTATCGCCGAAACGGGGGCCGCTGTCCATCGGTTCGCTCGTGCCGGCAGGACGTCGCGAGGCCGTGCGGGGAAAATTCGCTGGTGCGTCGGCGAGCGGGTGGCTAGGTTCGTGTTCGTTCCTGCGGCTGCTTCGAGCCGCCGCTGTTCCGTGTGTGTGACCTGGGAGGTGTTGACCGATGGCTGTCGTCGCGATGGGCGTTGCCCGCATCCGGAAGTTCCTCGAGTCCACCTCCGTGGCCGCCGGCTGACCTCACCTGTTCTTTCCGCGTCCGAGTACGCGATGCCGGGGCCGCCCATGTGAAGGGTCACCCCTTGTCTTCCTCCTCTCTCTCGATCTCGGCTTCGTCGTGTCCGCTCGCCCCCTACGGCTGGGACGCGGACCGGGAGTCGGAGTTCGCTCCCCATGCCGAGCAGGGTCTCCTGCCCGGCCGCGTCGTGCGGGTCGACCGCGGCCTGTGCGACGTCGTCACCCCGGACGGCGTCGTCCGGGCCGACACCGAGTTCGTCGTCCCCCGTGACCCGATGAAGGTCGTGTGCACGGGGGACTGGGTCGCGGTCGATCCGGCGGGCGGCGATCCCCGGTACGTACGCTCGCTGCTGACCCGCCGTACCGCGTTCGTGCGGTCCACCTCCTCCAAGCGGTCCGAGGGGCAGATCCTCGCCGCCAACGTCGACCACGCGGTCGTCGCCGTCTCCCTGGCGAGGGAACTGGACCTCGGCCGTGTCGAACGGTTCCTCGCCCTCGCCTGGGAGTCCGGAGCCCTGCCCGTCGTGGTGCTGACCAAGGCCGACCTGGTGCCCGAGGCCGCGACGCTCGCGCATCTCCTCCAGGACGTGGAGGCGGCGGCGCCCGGCGTTCCCGTGCTGTCGGTCAGCGCGCAGCGGGGCGAGGGGCTCGACGTCCTGGAGGCGGTCCTCGCCGGCGGCACCTCCGTGCTGCTCGGGGAGTCCGGCGCGGGAAAGTCCACCCTCGCGAACGTCCTGCTCGGTCGGGACGCCATGGAGGTCCAGGCCACCAGGGACATGGACGGAAAGGGGCGCCACACCACGACCACCCGCAATCTGCTCGTGCTGCCCGGCGGCGGGGTCCTCATCGACACGCCCGGCCTGCGCGGGGTGGGCCTCTGGGACGCCGAGACCGGTGTCGGCCGGGTCTTCGCGGAGATCGAGGAACTCGCGCAGGGGTGCCGCTTCCACGACTGCGCGCACGAGGCGGAGCCCGGCTGCGCGGTGCGCGAGGCCGTCGAGAGTGGCGAACTGCCCGGGCGGCGCCTGGACAGCTACCGCAAGTTGCAGCGCGAGAACGCATGGATCGTCGCCAAGACCGACGCCCGGTTGCGGGCCGACCGGCGGCGCGAGTGGAAGCGCAGGGGCGCGGAGGGCCGTGCGGCCATGGAGGCCAAGCGGGGGCACCGGGGCTGAGCGGCCCGGGCCACCGGACCCGGGCGGCGGGGGAGCGGGGGGTGACCGGTGTGATGTCCGATTTCCGCCGGTCCCCGCACCGCTCCTGGCGGACACTGGGAGGCGTGAGCCAGGAAGACACCAGGTACGAGGCGGTGCGCAGCCGTGACGGCCGGTTCGACGGCGAGTTCTTCTTCGCCGTCGAGACGACCGGGATCTACTGCCGCCCCAGCTGCCCCGCCGTGACGCCGAAGCGGCACAACGTGCGGTTCTATCCGACGGCCGCCGCCGCGCAGAGCGCCGGGTTCCGGGCCTGCCGGCGGTGCCGTCCGGACGCCGTGCCCGGCTCCGCGCAGTGGAACGTCCGCGCGGACGTCGTGGGCCGCGCCATGCGTCTGATCAAGGACGGCGTGGTCGACCGCGAAGGCGTCGGCGGACTGGCCCTGCGCCTCGGCTACAGCACCCGCCAGGTGCAGCGGCAGCTCACCGTGGAACTGGGCGCGGGGCCCGTGGCGCTCGCCCGGGCGCAGCGCGCCCACACCGCCCGTGTCCTGCTGCAGAGCACCGAGCTGCCGGTCACGGAGATCGCCTTCGCCGCCGGGTTCGCCAGTGTGCGGCAGTTCAACGACACGGTCAGGGCGGTGTACGCCGCCACGCCGAGCGAGCTGCGCGAGGCCGCGTCCCGTTCCCGGCACACCGCCCCCCGGAACACCGCGCGTCGCCGGGCCGCCGTGTCCGCCGGGATCCCGCTGCGGCTCGCCCACCGGGGCCCCTACCAGTCCACGGCGCTGTTCGACGTGCTCGCCCGCGAGGCGCTGGAGGGGGTCGAGGAGGTGGAGGGGGCCCGCGGCCGCCGTACCTACCGGCGCACGCTCGGGCTGCCGTACGGCACCGCCGTCGTCGCCGTCGACGAGCGGACCGGCCGTCCGGCGTCCTCGGCCGGGCACACCGGCGGCTGGTTGGACGCCCGGCTCCACCTCACCGACCCCCGTGACCTCACCACCGCGGTCCAGCGCCTGCGCCGTCTCCTCGACCTCGACGCCGACCCGTACGCGGTGGACGAACGGCTCGCCGCCGACGCCCGGCTCGCCCCCCTGGTGGCGGCCCGGCCCGGGCTGCGCTCGCCGGGCGCGGCCGACCCGGAGGAGTACGCGGTGCGCGCGCTCGTCGGGCGCCACCGGGCGGCCGACCTCGTCCGTCGCCACGGGAAGACGCTCGACGCGCCGTACGGCAGCCTCACCCATGTCTTCCCCGGGCCGGACCTGCTCCTCGGAGCCGATCTGGACGGTACCGCCGCCGCCCTGCTCCGCGCCCTCGCCGAGGGAAGCCTCCGGCTCGACCCTGGCGCCGACCGCGACGAGGCCCAGGCCGTGCTGCTCTCGCTGCCGGGCATGGACCCGCGCACCGTGGCGGCCATCCGTACCCGGGCGCTCGGCGACCCCGACGCGGCACCCGTGGGCGAGGACGTTCCCGAGGCGTGGCGCCCCTGGCGCTCGTACGCCCTTCGGCATCTACGGACGGCACGGGAAGAGCACGAAGAGCAGGCAGAGCACGACGTACAGGTAGAACGGGAAGCGTACTGATCATGGTTCAGCAGGACGACGTGCACTACACGATCCTCGACAGCCCCCTCGGTGAGTTGCTGCTCACCGCCGACGGATCGGGGGCGCTGACCTCGGTGTCCGTTCCGGGGCAGAAGGGCGGCCGGACGCTCCAGCCCGGCTGGCGGCACACGCCCGGCCTCTTCACGGCGGCCGAGCAGCAGTTCACCGCCTACTTCGCCGGCGAACTCCGCGATTTCCAGTTGGAGTTGCGCACCCAGGGCACGGAGTTCCGGGAGCGGGTGTGGGCGGCGCTGGACGCGGTGCCGTACGGGGAGACGACGACCTACGGCGCCATCGCGGCCCGTATCGGGGCGCCACGGGCGGCCGTACGCGCCGTCGGAGGCGCGATCGGGGCGAATCCGCTGCTCGTCGTCCGGGCCTGTCACCGGGTGATCGGGTCGGACGGGGCTCTCACCGGGTACGCGGGCGGACTGGAACGCAAGGTGCGGTTGCTGGAGCTGGAGGGGGCGCTGGCGTAGGGGTGCGCGTGACGCGGGCGGCAGCGTGTGCGGGGGGTCCGTCGATCGTGTGACGGTGTGTTAGCTCCTCGGTGTGGCACGGGAAGTCATGGAGCGCTCAGCGGCTTCGGCTTTCAGGCCCCGGGCCCCGGGCCCCGGCGAGGAGAGGGCGCGTCATGGTGGACCAGCTGACCCGTGCGGCGGGAGTGCGGCGCCGCTGCCTCGCCGTCGCGGCCCTCACCCTCCTGACGACGGCCGCCGCCCTCCCCGCGCCGTCCACCGCGGAGCCGGCCCCGCGGTGGACCGGCACGTGGGAGACCGCGCCGTCCGGGACGGCGAAGGTCCCCTCCGACGCGACGATCCGCAACGTCGTGCACCTCAGCGTCGGCGGCCGTGCCGTGCGGGTCCGCGTGTCCAACCGGTTGGGCGCCGACCCGCTCCGACTCGACACCGTCACCGTGGCGTTGAGACGCTCGGGTGTGCGGCCAGGAGCCGCGGCCGCCCCGGGCTCCCTGCGTACCGTCACCTTCGGCGGCGCCACCTCCGTGACGGTGCCCGCGGGCGAGGACCGCGTCGGTGACGCCGTGGAACTGGCGGTGCCGGCCGACGCCGACCTGCTGGTCAGCGTGCACACCCCGCGCGACGCCGGGCGGGCGACCTACCACCGCGACGCCTTCCGGACCAGCTATCTGGCCGAGCACGGCAACCGGGCCGCCGACGTCGACGCGGCCGCCTACACCGCCACCGTCTCCCACTGGTACTACGTGACCGGCGTCGACGTCCTGCGCCCCGGCGGCGCGGGCAGCGTGGTGGCCTTCGGCGACTCCCTCACCGACGGCACGGGGTCGACCCCGGACACCGACCACCGCTGGCCCGACCTGCTCTCGGCCCGGCTGCGCGGGCTGCCCCCGCAGCGCAGGCCGGGCGTGCTGAACGCCGGGATCTCCGGCAACCGGCTGCTGCGTGAGGGCGCGGGACCGAGCGCGCTGACCCGGTTCGACGCCGACGCCACGCTCCGCGACGGGGTGCGCACGGTGATCGTGCTGGAAGGCGTCAACGACCTCAAGGGCAAGCCGCCCGAGACCGACGCGGGCGCCTTCGCACGGGGGTACCGCCGGCTGGTCGCGCGTGCGCACACCCTCGGCATCCGGGTCATCGGCGCCACGCTCACCCCGTTCGCCGGATACCGGGACTGGACCCCGGCGCGCGAGGACCTGCGGCAGGAGATCAACGGCTTCATCCGGAACGGGCCCTTCGACGCGGTGGCGGACTTCGACGCGGTCGTCCGCGACCCGGCACACCCCGACCGCATCCTTCCGGCCTACGACCCCGGCGACCACCTCCACTTCGACGACGCGGGCGCGAAGGCGCTGGCCGACTCCATCGACCTGACCGACCTCCTGCGATGACCTGCGGTCGGGCGGTCGGTGGCTCAGTCCCGGGCCACCCAGCCCCGTGCGTACGCGTGCCAGCCGAGTTGCAGCCGGGTCGTCACGCCCGTCAGCTCCATCAGCCGCTTCACCCGGCGCTGCACCGTCCGTAGCCCGAGTCCCAGCTGTTTGGCCACGCTGGCGTCGGTGAGGCCGGCGAGCAGCAGGGACAGCACCTCCAGGTCGGTGCCGTCCGGGCCGCCCGCTCGCGCCTCGGCGATCCCGGACGCCGTGAGCCGCAGCGGCAGCGCCTCCCGCCACACCGACTCGAACAGTCCGGACAGCAGCTCCAGCAGTCCGCTGGCGTGCACGACGAGCGCGGCCGGCTCGGCGGTGCGCGAGGTGAGCGGCACCATGGCCAGCGAGCGGTCGGCGACGACCAGCTTGGTCGGCACCGTCTCGATGACCCGCACCTCCTCGTCACGGCTGAGGGCGGCGGTCAGCTCGGTGATCCCGTCGGGCAGGTCGAGCACCGCCTGTTCGACCACGACCCGGTACTGGACGCCGCGTCGGGCCGCCTGCTCCTCGGCGACGTTCTCCAGGGCCGACACGGCGACCGGGTTGCCGGTGACCAGCGCGCACACCTCGTGGGTCGCACCGAGTTGGAGCTGCAGGAAGCGCTGGGCGACCGCGGCCGCGCCGATCACCACCTCCACCAGGTCGTGCACGGCGGGCTCGGTGGCCGCCGCCCGGTACTCCTCGGCCAGCAGCGCCGCCGCCAGCTCGGCCTTCTCCAGCTCGTGCCGCTGCTGGGTGAGCAGCGCCCCCAGGGCCACGCCGGGCGGCGCCGCGACCCAGCGGCCGGGGCGGGACGACGACTGGGCCGCGAGTCCGTGCCGCTCCAGCCGGCGCAGGGCGCGCTCGGTGTCGTACTCACCGAGGGTCAGGCGTCGCGCGAGATCGGGCACATCGGCGGCGCCCACCGTCACCAGCGCCCGGTACGCCGACTCATGGGCCTCGTCCAGTCCTATCGCAGCCAGCATCAACCGTCGTTCCTCCCCGAGATCAGGACAGTCGGGCGGGTGCCATGGCGGAAAACGGCCACGGCGCAAACCCGCCTCGGCACATCATCGCCGTACCCCCCTGGGCTCTGCCAAGGTGACGTCACCGCGGTCGCGGGTGTGACCAGCGACGACGGACGTGGCGGAATGCCGGAGGCGTGCCGGCTCCGTCGCGGTGGTGTCGCCGGACGGTTCTCCCTGGGGGGCCGAACCGTCCGGCGACCCGTTGCGCGTACATGAGTTCGACATGTCACCCGCGACGCGGGTCGCGACCGGTCATCCTGCCTGATTTTCCGGATGCCACGTCTTCCCGTGCCCGGGGCGGTGAACAATCGGGAGCATGAGTCAGCAGGGGGAGAGGGCCACCGCTCACGACGACGACTGGTGGGGCCAGTTGTACGACGCCGCCGCCGGCGACACGGGTCCGGCACCCGCGGCCGACACCCTCGACGACCGCTTCGTCTCCGCGTCGGGAACGGTGGGGGAGCCCGGCGCCCGAGAGGCCCCGAAGTCCCAGGCCTCACCCGCACAGGCCCCCCGGGCCACCCCGGATACCCCGTCAGCCCCCGCCCCTCCACCTGGACCGGAGCCCGCCCCGTCCCCCGAACCACCAGCGCCTCCGGCCTCCCCGGCGGCCCCCGGGCCCCCACCCACTCTCGACACCCCGCCGACGCCCGAACCCACGACCGCTTCCGACCTGGCGGCAGGGCCAGGGGCACCAGCCGCCCCTGATGCTCCGACGGCTCCCGGGACTTCCTCGGTTTCTGGCCCCGCCACCGTTCCCGACGTTCCGGTGGGGGCTGGGGCGCCGGGGTCCCCTGACGCTTCACCGGCTCCCGGACCCATGACCGTCCCCGACCTTCCGGCGGGGCCCGGGGTGTCGGCCGTTCCTGATGCTTCAACGGTTCCCGGTCCCGCGAGCGTCCCCCACGTTCCGGGCGAGCCCGGTGGTCGGGCTGTTGTCGCGGGGGCGGGTGGTGTTGTCGACGCGTTGAGGGCGGACGGTGACCCCACCGTGCCCGACGGTCCGGTGACCGTCGAGCCGCCGGTCGGCCATGAGGTGCCCCGGTCCGCGCGGGATGTGCCCGCCCCGTCCGTCCCGCGCGACTACGTCGGCTCCGGGCCGCCCACCTACGACGCCGAGCCCCGGGCCCTTCCGCTCGCCGACCCGGACGAGCTGGACGACCTCGTCGCCGACACGGTGCTGGACGGCGCCCGCTACGGTGCCTGCACGCTGCGCGCGGTGTCCCTGCGCGGCGACTCGGCGCGCTACCGCGGCGAACCGCGCCGGGACTCGCTGCTGACCGCCCGCTTCGGCACCGGCGACCAGGCGCTCGTGCTGGTGGCCATGGCGACCGGCGCCCGGGCCACGCCCGGCGCGCACCGGGCCGCCGCCGAGGCGTGCCGCTGGATCGGCCGGGCCGTCGGCCGCAGTCACCTCCGGCTCGGCGAGGACATCCGGGCCGCGCGGCGCGGCGAGCTGAAGGCGGGGCTGCAACGGCTCACCGACCGCTGTCTGGGCAGGTTGCGCGCCGGTGCCGCGGAGCAGGGCGCCGACCCGGAGGAGGGCACCGCCACGCTGCGCTGTCTGCTGCTCCCGGCCGACCCCGCGTGCCGTACCCGGGTGTTCTTCGGGGTGGGCGCGGGCGGGCTGTTCCGGCTGCGGGACGGTGAGTGGCAGGACATCGAACCGCGGGTCGCCGGGTCGACGCCGTCCGAGGGTCCGGCGGCCCCCGAGCCCGCCCCCGGGCCGCCGCGCGCCCCCTTCCGGTTCCGTGCCTCCGTCGGCCGCCCGGGTGACACCCTGCTGCTGTGCACGGGTGGTCTCGCGGAGCCGCTGCGCGGGGAACCGCGGCTCGCCCTCCACCTCACCGACCGCTGGTCGACGGGCGAACCACCAGGTCTCGCCGCCTTTCTCGGCGACACGGCGGTGCGGGTGAAGGGCTACGCCGACGACCGCACGGCCGCCGCGGTTTGGGAGGCGTGATCGCCGTCGCTGTGGATTGATGGACCCAGGCAACCGAAAGGGTGCGTGGATCCATGGCCAAGCAGAACGTCGCCGATCAGTTCGTGGACATCCTGGCCCGCGCCGGAGTCAAACGTCTGTACGGTGTGGTCGGTGACAGCCTGAATCCGGTCGTGGACGCCGTCCGCCGCAACTCCGCCCTGGACTGGGTGCATGTGCGGCACGAGGAGACCGCCGCCTTCGCGGCGGGAGCCGAGGCCCAGATAACCGGCCGGCTGACCGCCTGCGCCGGATCCTGCGGCCCCGGCAATCTGCACCTCATCAACGGCCTGTACGACGCCCACCGCTCCATGGCCCCGGTCCTCGCCCTCGCCTCGCAGATACCCTCCAGCGAGATAGGCCTCGGCTACTTCCAGGAGACGCACCCGGACCAGCTCTTCCGTGAGTGCAGCCACTACAGCGAACTCATATCCAACCCCCGCCAGATGCCCCGCCTGCTCAACACGGCGATCCAGAACGCGATCGGCCGCGGCGGAGTGAGCGTCGTCTCCCTGCCCGGCGACATCGCCGACCAGCCCGCCCCCGCCGGGTCCGCCACCACGGCACTCGTCACCTCGCGCCCCACCGTGCGGCCGGGTGACCAGGAGATCGAGCAACTCGTACGGATGATCGACGCCGCGGACCGGGTGACGCTCTTCTGCGGCAGTGGCACCGCGGGCGCCCACGCCGAGGTCATGGAGTTCGCCGGGAAGATCAAGTCCCCGGTCGGGCACGCGCTGCGGGGCAAGGAGTGGATCCAGTACGACAATCCGTACGACGTCGGCATGAGCGGACTGCTCGGCTACGGCGCCGCGTACGAGGCCACCCACGAGTGCGATCTGCTGATCCTGCTCGGCACCGACTTCCCGTACAACGCCTTCCTCCCGGACGATGTGAAGATCGCCCAGATCGATGTGCGGCCGGAGAACCTGGGGCGCCGCTCCCTCCTGGACCTCGCGGTGTGGGGCGACGTGCGCGAGACCCTGCGCTGTCTGATCCCGCGGGTGAGGACGAAGCAGGACCGGCGCTTCCTCGACAAGATGCTCAGGAAGCACGCGGACGCGCTGGAGGGAGTGGTCAAGGCGTACACCCGGAAGGTGGACAAGCACGTCCCGATCCACCCCGAGTACGTGGCCTCGGTCCTGGACGAGCTCGCCGACCCGGAGGCGGTCTTCACCGTCGACACCGGCATGTGCAACGTCTGGGCCGCCCGGTACCTGTCCCCGAACGGGCGACGGCGCGTCATCGGCTCGTTCTCCCACGGCTCGATGGCCAACGCGCTGCCCATGGCGATCGGCGCGCAGTTCACCGACCGGAACCGGCAGGTGGTGTCGATGTCCGGCGACGGCGGGTTCTCCATGCTGATGGGCGACTTCCTCACCCTGGTGCAGTACGACCTGCCGGTGAAGGTGGTGCTGTTCGACAACTCCGCCCTCGGCATGGTCGAACTGGAGATGCTGGTGGCGGGACTGCCGTCGTACGGTACGACCAACAAGAACCCCGACTTCGCGGCCGTGGCCCGCGCGTGCGGCGCCTTCGGCGTCCGGGTCGAGAAGCCCAAGCAGCTGGCGGGCGCACTCAAGGAGGCCTTCCGGCACAAGGGCCCCGCGCTCGTCGACGTCGTCACCGACCCGAACGCGCTGTCCATCCCGCCGAAGATCAGCAAGGAGATGGTGACGGGCTTCGCGCTCTCCGCCTCGAAGATCGTGCTGGACGGCGGGGTGGGCCGCATGCTCCAGATGGCTCGTTCCAATCTGCGCAACATGCCACGCCCCTGACCGCCGGCCGGACGCCACGGCAGGACCGCAGCAGGGGGACCTCGGCGCCACGCGGCGCCCCACGGACCGGTGCCGCACGGCACCCGCACAGACCGGAACCCCGGCCCGATTCCGGCGGGCCGGGGTTCTCGTACTCCATGTCAGGCGCCTACGACTCGGTCACTTGCCGCCGCTGTAGCCGCCGCCGTGGTCGTTGTCGTTGTCGTTACCGCCACCGTGACCCCAGTGGTCGCGGACGACGCGGAAGCTGCCCACCACACCGTGCTTGACCTTCACACCGCCGCGGACGTGGCGGGGGTACAGGCCGTTGCTGGAGCTGTGGGGACCGACCGTGGCGATCGGCGCACCGTTGTCGCAGGTGGCGCCGTTGAAGACCTCGACGGTCTTCCAGCTGTCGTTGCGGACGTTGAGGCTCCTGGCGCCAAGACCGCTGACCACGGTGATGCAGCCACCCGGCGCGGCGGAGTAGTCGCGCTCGTTGATGTGGATGCGGCCGTAGTCGTGGTAGCTGTAGTTGTTGTTGTCGCCGTGGTCGCCGCCCTCGTTGCCCTTGCCGTTGTCGTTGTTGTTGCTGCCACCAAGGGGGGCGGCCGCGACCTGCTGGGCGACCGGAGCCGCCTGCGCGGGCTCGGAGGCCGCGGAGGCGTAGGTGATGCCCGTGGCCACCAGGGCCGCGGCCGCCGCGGCGGCGGCGGTAACAGCGGTGGAACGCGTTGCCATGTCACTTCTCCTGTCTGAGAGACGTCGGCTGGAAGCCGATGCGAGATTGAACGTACAGACGATCACCAAATCCGTCATGTCAGACATGCTGACAATATGAAGAAAACTCCTTTTGGAGTAATAACGGCATGAGGGCCTGACGGCCGGTCAGCGCGCCCAGGCGGCGCCGGAGGGCACCCGGGCGCCGATACACGGGTCTCGCGAGGGCGTCGGGCGGCGTGGTGGACCGCATGGATTTGGCCATGTCTGGGCGGTAGTTGACGATTCGACATGACTGGCTCCCGTGGGGCGGGGCATGGATCCCGGTGGACATGTTCGAGCAGGGGGAATCGGCATCCAGGTACGGGCGGGGATCATGAAGAGGCAAGCCAGAGGGGGCGGTCCCGTCGTGGTCGGGGCCCGTTCGGCGAAGAAGTCGGTGCAGCTCAAGCGCCGGTTGGGGCGGGCCGACCTACGGGCGGTGCCCGAGGCCCGCAGGGCGTTGCGGGAACTGCTGAGTCAGTGGGGGCGACCGGGGAAGTCCGAGATCGCGGAACTGCTGACCAGCGAGCTGGTCACCAACGCCGTCATCCACACCGATCGGGACGCGGTCCTCACGGCGACCGTGTCGGCGCACGGCCTGCGGGTGGAGGTCCGGGACTTCGTGGCCCGCAGACCGAGGCCCCGTAGGCCGGACATCGACGACGGCACGCACGGCCGAGGCCTGATCCTCGTCGAGTCCCTCGCGGACGCCTGGGGAGTGCGGGCGCACGGGGTGGGGAAGGCGGTCTGGTTCGAACTGGAGGCGGGTGCCGCGGGAGTGTCGAGCGGCTGAGGGCAGGGGGCGGCATCGGGGGAACGCGAGGAGGGGGCACGGTGTCGCGCCGTGCCCCCTGCCGTGACGACCGGTCTCAGCCGAACTGCCGCTCCATCTCCGTGAGCTTGCGCTCCAGGGAGTCGAGCCGGGGCAGGGCCATGGTGTCGTCCTCGGCGGTGAGGTCGACCGTCACCTGGTCGGCGGAGGGGTTCCGCACCGGCTGAAGAGAGGCGCGCGCCCGCCCCGCACGCTCCGGCGCCGCTATGGCAGGCTCCGGGGAGCCCGGGGCGCCGGCCCGTTCCGCGGCCGGCAGCTCGCTCTGCCGTCCGCCGTTCCCACCGGTCAGCGCGCGATGGCCGCGGCTGATCGCCTTGAGTCGCGCCCGCTCGACGCGGTGCTGCTCACGCCGCCGCGCCCGGTCGTGCTCCTTCTGGCGCCGGTCCTCACGCACCTCGTCCACGGCCTCGTCCAGGCTGCGCACCCCCTCCAGCAGCATCAGCGACCACGCCCGGAACGTCTCCCGGGGTGCCCGCAGCCAGCGGACGATACGGATCTGCGGCAGCGGGCGCGGCACGAGGCCCTGCTCGCGCAGCGCGGCGCGGCGGGTCTGCTTCAGCGCGCGGTCGAAGAGGACCGCCGCCGACAGGGACATGCCCGCGAAGAACTGCGGGGCGCCCGCGTGGGCGATGCCCCGGGGGGCGTGCACCCAGTTGAACCAGGCGGCGGCACCCGCGAACGCCCATACGAGGATGCGGGAGCCGAGCGCCGCGTCGCCGTGGCTGGCCTCGCGCACCGCGAGCACCGAGCAGAACATGGCCGCGCCGTCGAGGCCGAACGGGACCAGGTACTCCCAGCCGCCGGTGAGCCCGAGGTTCTGCTGGCCGAAACCGACCAGGCCGTGGAAGGAGAGCGCGGCGGCCACGGCCGCGCAGCAGAAGAGGAGCACATAGGAGGCGGTGCCGTAGACGGCCTCCTTGCGCCTGCGGCGCTCCTCGCTGCGTTCCCACGAGTCGTCGGCGCTCGTGTGCTCCTTGGACCGCCTGCCCCGCGCGAGCACCGCAACCGCCGCCAGCAGGCCCAGGAGCAGGACGGCGCCCGGAAGCAGCCAGTTCAGCGATATGTCGGTCATTCTCATGTGAGGTCCCTTGCCTGGGGATACGGCGTGACGCCGCCATAGTGGCCAATCCCGCCGGGCCCGAGGAGGGTTTCGGGGCAAGAGGCCGCCAAGGATGCGCAAGGGGTCGCCCGGGGTGACGTTCTGCTCGAACTGTCGCTTGATGAGGGCGGGTTGAGTTCGAATGCGGGGGACGGGGCCGCGCGTGTCAGCCGGTCGCGTCGACCGTCCTGCGGGCGGCCCTGCCCGCGCCCCGCGCGGTGCGCGGGCAGGTGGCGCAGACGTCCTGCGGGCGCAGCGTGTAGAACATGCAGCAGCTCACCCGGTCGCGGGTGCACTGCGAGGCGCCGTCCGGGTCGGGGGCCTCGCGGAACGCGGCCGCACCGGCGTACGGCTTGGTCGTGCCCGGCAGCAGCAGTTCCAGCTCGGACACCGCCCGGTGCTCCTGGCCGAGCTGTCCGGCCACGTACCAGAGCCCCTCGACCACCTCGTCCGTCGCCATGCCCCACAGGGCGCGCCCGCGCCGCCGCGCCCGGGGTCCGAAACCGGCCAGGATCGGGCCCAGATGCTCGGCCACGGCCTCGCGCACCTCGGTGCGCAGGGCCTCCTCGTCGGTCACCACCCGGGCGCCGGGAAGTGCGGCGGCCGGGTCGTCGGGCAGGCAGGCGAAGGTGTCGATCCGGACCGCCATGCGGCCGAGGGCGCGGTGGTAGGTGACGGACCCCACGGGCAGTCGCGGCACCCGGCGGTGCAGGAACCACGGCATGGTGATCAGCAGGCAGGCGGGCCAGGCGTAGCGGTGCAGGCCGAAGCTCGCCACGACGTCGGGACGGGCCCGCTGCCCGTAGTCGCGCAGGATCTGCGCCTCGTCCCAGGCGAGGAACGCCTCCACGGTGTCGTCGCCCCGCGCGAGCGCGGCGGCCGGCGTCCAGCCGTCCCCCTCGGGATCGGGCTCCTCGGGGCCGAGCTCCGTGACGCTCAGGCCGGGGAACGCCGCGGTCAGCCGAGCGTACGCGTCCTCGAAGGGGGACACGGGCGCGGGGGGCGTGACCAGGGGGGTGGGCCTGGGCGTGGCGAGCAGGGGCATGCGGGGACCCCCCTTTCCGAATCGCTTGCTAGGTAAGCCTAACCTTACTTTAAATCCTCACCGGGGGAACCGGAGCGTAAGGTGCCTGTGGTGCGCAAACGTCCAGCACTGTCAGGAACACCGCAGGAGGAGCCCGTGGAGCAGGCCCCGTCCCGCCGTGCGCGGGAGTCCGCGCGGGCGGAGAGTCCCGGTGCCCGCGTGCGGGCCGACGCGCCGGGCCACGCGCGAGGCGAGCACACGCACGGCGAGCCGCCGATCCCGCGCCCCCGCGTGGTGGACGCCCCGCGCACGGCCGTGCGGCGGGTCTCGGTGCGCGGACAGATCCTCGACGCCCTGCGCGCCGCACTGGTGGAGGGTGACCTGACGCCCGGTGAGGTGTACTCGGCGCCGGCGCTCGGCGAGCGCTTCGGGGTGTCCGCGACCCCGGTGCGCGAGGCGATGCAGCAACTCGCGCTGGAGGGCGCCGTCGAGGCCGTACCGAACCGGGGCTTCCGCGTGGCCCTGCGCGGTGCCCGGGAGCTCGCCGAACTCGCCGAGATCCGCTCCCTGATCGAGATCCCGGTGCTGCTGCGGCTGGCCCGTACGGTGCCCGGCGACCGCTGGGCGGAGCTGCGCCCGCTCGCCGAGGCCACCGGGCGGGCCGCGTCCTCGGGCTGCTGGTCGGCCTACGCCGAGTCCGACCGGGCCTTCCACCGCGCGGTCCTCGCGCTCGCGGGCAACGAGCAACTGGTACGGCTCGCGGAGGACCTGCACCGCCGTTCCCAGTGGCCCCCGGCGGGCGGCACACCCCCCGGCGGCGCCGACCTCGCCGCCGACGCGGCCGAACACACGGCCCTGCTGGACGCCCTGACGGCGAAGGACCTGCCGCTGGTCCGCACCCTGGCACAGGCCCACTTCACCGGTTCCCCCTGAACAGGCCGCCCACCACAGGCCGTGGGCCCCACGCCCGGCGGGCGCGGCCGGGCGGCGGTGCCCGAGCCCGGCTACGACGCCGCCGGGTCCGCCTCCGGTCGGGCGGCGGGCAGATGGCGGGAGAGCCAGGTCGGCACGCCGCCCAGGAGGCGGAACAGCCGGGTCGCCTCGCCACGCAGCCGGGACGCCTCGGGCTCGGTCTCGGTGTCCGCGAGCGACACCAGCGCCGGTGCCGTCCCGACCAGGTAGCCCAGCTCCTCCCGGATCCGCAGCGACTCGGCGAAGCCCCGCCGGGCCTCGGCCAGCTCGCCCTCCCGCAGCGCGAGACCGGCCAGATGGCGCCAGGTGAACGAGAGCAGCAGCGCGTCGCCGTGCGCGGAGGCGTTCGCGTGGGCGCGCCGGTAGGCGGCCTGGGCGGCCTGCGGGGCGTCGGCGAGGTTCTCGGCGATCAGCCCCCGCCGGAAGTCCAGCCGCGCCCGGCCCGGAGAGCCCGGCGGGATCAGCGCGGCGGCCCGGCCGAGCGCCGACCGCGCCTCGTCCGCGCGGTCCCGCACACCGTGCAGCGTGGCCGTGTACGCCAGCTGGCCGCGCTCGCAGGCGGCCGCGCCGCGCTCCTCGTCGCTGTGCGCCCGCGCCTCCGCCGCGCGCAGCGCGTCCTCGGCGTCCTCCCAGCCCCGCTCCGTGTACAGGCACCTCTCCACGAGCAGCGCCGCCCGCTGCAGCGAGGCCTCGGCCGTCTCCTCCCGCAACAGTGCCGCCGCGTCCGTCCAGCAGGCGCGCGAGCGCAGCCGCCATACCGCGGTCTGGACGGGATCGTCACCTGAGGTCGTTCCGGAACCAGACATGGCGGGATGCGCCACGTTGCCCTCCCCGAGCGCGCCGTCGAGCTTTGAGTGGTGGCGGCATTCCAGCACCAATCGCGGCACCGGGCCAAGGGGGCGGGTGAAGGATTTCACAAAGTCGCGTGTCGCGCAGGCGGCGCGACGGCGGCCCCGGCGGCGCCCGCCGAGGCGGACGCGCCCTCGTCGGCTCAGCTCATGCGCAGCGCGAGGAAGAAGTCGAGCTTGTCCTCGAGGCGTGAGAGGTCACGGCCCGTCAACTGCTCGATACGGCCGACCCGGTAGCGCAGCGTGTTGACGTGCAGATGCAGCCGGCTCGCGCAGCGCGTCCAGGAACCGTCGGACGCCAGGAACGCCTCCAGGGTCGGGATCAGCTCCGCACGATGCCGGTTGTCGTACTCGCGCAGGGGGTCCAACAGCCTCGCCGTGAAGGCGCGGCGCACGTCGTCCGGCACGAACGGCAGCAGCAGGACGTGCGACGCCAGCTCCTGGTGCCCGGCCGCGCAGACCCGGCCGGTGCGCGCCGCGGCGACCCGGCGGGCGTGCCGAGCCTCCTCCAGCGCGCCGCGCAGTCCCTCGGCGGAGTGCACGGCGGCGCTGACGCCGAGCGTGAGACGCCCGTCCTCGTCCAGCCCCGCGGACAGCGGGCCGCGCACCGCGGCCAGCAGGGACTCCGCCTGGATGCCCGTCCCGGTGCCCGAGGCGCCCTCGGACTCCCCGTCGGCCGAGGCGGCGGAGGGGAGCGGCACCAGCGCGATCGCCTCGTCGCCCGCGTGGGCCACCGCGATCCGGTCGGAGTGCTCGGGTCCCGCCGACCGGGGATCGACCAGGATCTCCTCCAGGAGCGACTGGGTGACCGGCCCGCCCCCGGCCGCCTCGCCGTCCGCGCCCTGCCAGTCGATCCGGGCCACGACCACCTGCCAGTGCGGCGCCGTGCCGAGGCCGGGCAGCAGCACGGGGGCCGCCACCCGCAGCCGGGCCGCGATCTCGGCGGGCGCGGCGCCGGACTGCACCAGCTCCAGGACCTCCTGGGCGAGGCGCCTGCGCACGCCGCGCGCCGCGTCCCGCCGGTCCCGCTCGACCGCGATCAGCTGGGTGACGCCCTGGAGCAGGTCGAGCCGCTCCTCGGGCCAGTCCCCGGCGTCCGCCTCGACGGCGAGCAGCCAGTCGGAGAGGATCGTCTCCCGCGCGTCCTGACCGTCCCGGCCCTCCCGCGCGCCACGCGGGTCCCGTGTCTCGCGTGCGTCCCGCCCGTCGCGCGCCCCTCGCGGGCCCTCGCCGGGCCGCCCCGGCGCCGCCTCGCCCGGCCGGTGGCCCCCGCCGCGGACCGGGAAGAGCGAGTACGTCGTCCCGCCGGCCGCCACCCGGTGCGGCCCCCGGCGCCCGCCGCGCGCCGCCGCCAGGTGCTCCGCGGCCAGCCTGGCGCAGACGTCCGGAGCGAGTCCCGGGGTGGGGCCCGCGATCGGGCGGCCGGTGGGGGACAGCACCCAGGCGCGCAGGTCGAGGTCGGAGCCGAGCAGGTCGAGGACGACGTCCGGGCCGCCGCCGGCCGGGCCCGCGGTCATCATCCGCCGATGGCGGTCCACGACGGCCGCCAGGTCCCCGGCCCGCTCACCGGAGACCTGCCGCACGACGTGTTCCGTGATCGTCGCGAACGCGACCGACTCGTGGACGGCGAACAGCGGCAGCCGGTGCCGGGCGCAGGCCGTGATCAGGTCGTCGGGGACGTCCCCCAGCTCCGCCTCGCCCGCGGCGAGCGCGGCGACCCCGGCGGCTGCGAGAATACGGACGAAGGGCTCGGAGTCGGCCGCCTCGTGCCGCCACGCCAGGCCCGTGAGGACCAGCTCACCGCCGGAGAGATACCGGCTGGGGTCCTTGAGATCCGTGGTCATCACACCGCGCACGGTGCGGTCCAGCTCGTCCTCGCCGCCGAGCAGCCGCAGCCCCAGCGCGTCGGTGTTCAGCAGTGCGCGCAGCCGCATGTCTCGTCGCCGCCGTTCCTGTCCGGAAATCCATGTTCGATCGACCAGGGCGCCGGCCCCGGTGTCCCGAGGCCGTGCCCGCGCCCTCCTCCGACGGTCTGCCGTGTTTCCAGAGGAAAACAGTGAGGTTACCGAGGGCCTTTCTTCATATGAATCTACAAGATGGGCCTTGTGGTCAGCCAATTCCTTCATGGTTTCGGTGACTGACCCCGACGGGCAGCACGACGGTCTACTGGGCTCCACTTCGTGTTGAGCGCGCAGGGAGAACAGCCGAAGACACCAGCAGAACGAGCCGGTTCGCCGCACCGGCGGCTCGATCCGGATGATCGTAGGACCAGACGAAGAAGAGAGCCGGTCATGGACTTCCTTCGCCCCGCAAGCTGGGAGGAGGCGCTCGCCGCCAAGGCAGCGCACCCCACCGCCGTACCGATCGCGGGGGGCACCGACGTGATGGTCGAGATCAACTTCGATCACCGCCGGCCCGAGTACCTGATGGACCTGAACCGCATCGGCGAACTGGGGGAGTGGGAGGTCGGCGAGGACACCGTCCGACTCGGCGCCTCGGTCCCGTACACGAAGATCATGGAGCAGCTGCGCACCCCGCTGCCGGGTCTGGCGCTCGCCTCCCACACGGTCGCCTCCCCGCAGATCCGCAACCGCGGCGGCGTCGGCGGCAACCTCGGCACCGCCTCCCCGGCGGGCGACGCGCACCCCGCCCTGCTCGCGGCCGGTGCCGAGGTCGAGGCCGAGTCGGTGCGCGGCACCCGCCTCATCCCGATCGACGCGTTCTACACGGGCGTCAAGCGCAACGCGCTCGCCCCCGACGAGCTGATCCGCGCGGTCCGGGTCAAGAAGGCCGACGGCCCCCAGCAGTACGCGAAGGTCGGCACCCGCAACGCCATGGTCATCGCCGTGTGCGCCTTCGGCCTCGCCCTGCACCCGGACACCCGCACGGTCCGCACCGGCATCGGCTCGGCGGCCCCGACCCCCGTGCGCGCCCAGGTCGCCGAGGAGTTCCTCGCCGCGGCGCTGGCGGAGGGCGGCTTCTGGGACAACGGGAAGATCGTCACCCCGTCGATCGCCCAGCAGTTCGCGGACCTGTGCGCCGCCGCCTGCAACCCGATCGACGACGTACGGGGCACCGCGAGCTACCGGCGGCACGCCGTCGGCGTGATGGCCCGCCGCACGCTGACGTGGGCCTGGGAGTCGTACCGCGGCACCGCCCGCACCTCGAAGGGAGCTGCCTGATGCGCGTCAACCTCACGGTCAACGGACGTCCGCAGGAGGCCGACGACGTCTGGGAGGGCGAGAGCCTGCTCTACGTCCTGCGCGAGCGCCTGGGCCTGCCCGGCTCCAAGAACGCCTGCGAACAGGGCGAGTGCGGCTCGTGCACGGTCCGCCTGGACGGTGTGCCGGTGTGCTCCTGCCTGGTCGCCGCCGGGCAGGCGGAGGGCCGCGAGATCGTCACGGTCGAGGGGCTCGCGGACTTCGCCAGGCAGCGCTCCCACGGCGCCGCGACCGGCGGTACCCCCCTGGACGAGGCCAGGACCTGGCAGGCCGAGGGCACCGACTCCCGGACCGGCGAGGGCACGGAACTCTCGCCGATCCAGCAGGCGTTCATCGACGCCGGCGCCGTCCAGTGCGGCTTCTGCACCCCGGGACTGCTCGTCGCCGCCGACGAGATGCTGGAGCACCATCCGAACCCGTCCGACGCGGACATCCGCGAGGCCCTGTCCGGCAACCTGTGCCGCTGCACCGGCTACGAGAAGATCATGGACGCGGTCCGGCTCGCGGCCGCCCGCCGGTCCGAGGGGGTCTGAGCATGCCCAACGGCGCTCCCACCAAGATCACGCAGGGCTCCCGGACCAGGGGCGGCATCGGGGAGTCCACGCTCCGCCCGGACGGCGTCCTCAAGGTCACCGGAGAGTTCGCGTACTCCTCCGACATGTGGCACGAGGACATGCTCTGGGGCCAGATCCTGCGGTCCACGGTCGCGCACGCGGAGATCGTGTCCATCGACACCTCCGAGGCCCTCGCCCTGCCCGGCGTCCACGCCGTCATGACGTACGACGATCTGCCCACCGAGGTGCGCACCTACGGCCTGGAGATCCAGGACACCCCGGTCCTCGCCCACGGCAAGGTCCGCCACCACGGCGAGCCGGTCGCCATCGTCGCCGCCGACCACCCGGAGACCGCGCGCCGCGCCGCCGCCAAGATCAAGGTCGAGTACCGCGAGCTGCCGCTCATCACCGACGAGGCGTCCGCGACCGCGCCGGACGCGGTCCTCGTCCACGAGCACCGCACCGACCACCACATCGGGCACGTCCCGCACCCGAACATCGTCCACCGCCAGCCGATCGTGCGCGGAGACGCCGCGGGCGCGGCGGCGCGGGCCGACGTGATCGTCAGGGGCGAATACCACTTCGGCATGCAGGACCAGGCCTTCCTCGGCCCGGAGTCCGGCCTCGCGGTACCCGCCGAGGACGGCGGCGTCGACCTGTACGTCGCCACCCAGTGGCTCCACTCCGACCTGCGGCAGATCGCACCCGTGCTCGGACTGCCCCCGGACAAGGTCCGGATGACGCTGTCCGGGGTCGGCGGCGCCTTCGGCGGGCGCGAGGACCTCTCCATGCAGATCCACGGCTGCCTGCTGGCGCTGCGCACCGGCAAACCCGTCAAGATCGTCTACAACCGCTTCGAGTCCTTCTTCGGGCACGTCCACCGCCACCCCGCGCGGCTGACCTACGAGCACGGCGCCACCCGTGACGGCAAGCTCACCCATGTGAAGTGCCGGATCGTCCTCGACGGCGGCGCGTACGCCTCCGCGTCGCCGGCCGTCGTCGGCAACGCCTCCTCGCTCGGCATCGGCCCCTACGTCGTGGACGACGTCGACATCGAGGCCATCGCCCTGTACACCAACAACCCGCCCTGCGGCGCCATGCGCGGCTTCGGCGCGGTCCAGGCGTGCTTCGCCTACGAGGCCCAGATGGACAAGGTGGCCAGGGAACTGGGCATGGACCCGGTGGAGTTCCGGCGGCTGAACGCCATGGAGCAGGGCACCGTCATGCCGACCGGCCAGCGCGTCGACTCCCCGGCGCCGGTCGCCGAACTCCTGCGCCGCGTCAAGGCGATGCCCATGCCGCCCGAGCGCCAGTGGGAGAGCTCCGAGGGCGCGGACGTACGCCAGCTGCCCGGCGGCCTGTCCAACACCACCCACGGCGAGGGTGTCGTGCGGGGCGTCGGCTACGCCGTCGGCATCAAGAACGTCGGCTTCTCCGAGGGGTTCGACGACTACTCGACCGCCAAGGTGCGCATGGAGGTCATCGCGGGCGTTCCCGTGGCCACGGTGCACACGGCCATGGCGGAGGTCGGCCAGGGCGGCGTCACCGTCCACGCGCAGATCGCCCGCACCGAACTCGGCGTCGCCCAGGTGACCATCCAGCCCGCCGACACCCGGGTGGGGTCGGCGGGTTCGACCTCGGCCTCCCGGCAGACGTACGTCACCGGCGGCGCCGTGAAGAACGCCTGCGAACTCCTGCGGGAACGCGTCCTGGAGCTGGGCCGCCGCAGGTTCGGCTCCTACCACCCCGCCTGGGCCACCGCCGAACTCCTCCTGGAGGGCGGCAAGGTCGTCACCGACGGCGGTGAGGTCCTCGCCGACCTCGTGGACGTGCTCGGGGAGGAGTCCGTCGAGATCGAGCGCGAGTGGCGCCACCGGCCCACCGAGCCCTTCGACCTGCGCACCGGCCAGGGCAACGGCCATGTGCAGTACACCTTCGCCGCGCACCGCGCCGTCGTGGAGGTCGACACCGAACTGGGCCTGGTCAAGGTGATCGAACTCGCCTGCGCCCAGGACGTGGGCAAGGCCCTCAACCCGCTGTCCGTCGTCGGCCAGATCCAGGGTGGCACCGTCCAGGGCCTCGGCATCGCGGTCATGGAGGAGATCGTCGTGGACCCGAAGACGGCGAAGGTGCGCAACCCCTCCTTCACCGACTACCTCATCCCCACCATCCTCGACACGCCGACGATCCCGGTCGACGTGCTCGAACTCGCCGACGACCACGCGCCGTACGGGCTGCGCGGCATCGGCGAGGCCCCCACCCTGTCCTCGACCCCGGCCGTCCTGGCGGCGATCCGCGCCGCCACGGGGTTGGAGCTCAACCGCACGCCGGTCCGTCCGGAGCACCTCACCGGAACGGCCTAGCGGCATCCAGCGCCTCGGGCCGTCCCCCGGGTCGTGACACATCCCAAATCCCGTGACCGCGCGCGCGGTCGCACGGGTGCCCCTATGAACCTTGGGAGATGGCGCCATGACCCAGCAGTCAGTGGAGTCCAGGACCACGGGCGAGGACGCGGGTGCGGGCACCCGCGTCCCGGCCGGCCGGTCCTGGCTCGACCGGTACTTCCACATATCCCAGCGGGACTCCACACTCGCGCGCGAAGTGCGCGGCGGCATCACCACCTTCATGGCGATGGCGTACATCCTGCTGCTCAACCCCCTGATCCTGTCCGGCAAGGATGCGGCGGGGGACACGCTCGCCCAGAAGGCGGTGATCACCGCGACCGCGTTCGCGGCGGCCTTCACCACCCTCCTGATGGGGTTCGTCGGCAAGGTGCCGCTCGCCCTCGCCGCCGGCCTGTCCGTCTCCGGAGTGGTGTCCTCGCAGGTCGCGCCGCAGATGACCTGGCCGCAGGCCATGGGCATGTGCGTGATCTACGGTGTGGTCATCATGCTCCTGGTCGTCACGGGGCTGCGCGAGATGGTGATGAACGCGATCCCGCTGCCGCTCAAGCACGGCATCACCATGGGCATCGGCCTGTTCATCGCGCTCATCGGCTTCTACAAGTCCGGCTTCGTCCACCAGGGCAAGGCCACCCCGCTGAGCCTCGGCCCGGCGGGGGAGCTGTCGGGCTGGCCCGTGCTGCTCTTCGCCGGGACCCTGCTGCTGATCTTCATGCTCCAGGCCCGCGGCATCCCCGGCGCGATACTGGTCGGCATCGTCAGCGGCACCGCGGTCGCCGCCGCCCTGAACGCCGCGGGAGTCGTCAAGGCCGGTGCCTGGGCGAGCGGGACGGCCCCCGAACTGCACGGCAGCGCCGTGTCGATGCCCGACTTCTCGCTCTTCGGCCAGGTCGAGTTCGGCGGCTGGGACAAGGTCGGCGCGATGACCGTCGGCATGATCGTCTTCACGCTGGTGCTCGCGGGCTTCTTCGACGCGATGGCCACCATCATCGGCGTGGGGACCGAGGCCGGGCTCGCCGACGACCAGGGCCGGATGCCGGGCCTGTCCAAGGCGCTGTTCATCGACGGTGCGGGCGGCGCGGTCGGCGGCCTGGCGGGCGGCTCGGGGCAGACGGTGTTCATCGAGTCGGCCACCGGGGTCGGCGAGGGCGCGCGCACGGGCCTCGCCTCCGCCGTGACCGGCCTGTTCTTCGCGGCCTGCCTGTTCTTCACCCCGCTGACCGCGATCGTCCCCCAGGAGGTCGCCTCCGCCGCCCTGGTCGTCATCGGCGCCATGATGCTGATGAACGCCCGCCACGTGGACTGGTCCGACCGCGCCACCGCGATCCCGGTGTTCCTGACCGTGGTCCTGATGCCGTTCACCTACACGATCACCACGGGCGTGGCCGCGGGCGTCGTCTCCCACGTCGCCATCAGGGCGGCCCAGGGCAAGGCGCGCGAGATCGGCGCCTTCATGTGGGGGCTGACCGTGATCTTCCTGGTCTACTTCGCCCTCCACCCCATCGAGACCTGGCTGGGCGTGCGCTAGCGCCGCGCACGCCCTACGTGAACGCCGTCAACGCCGTAGTCGTCAACGTCGTGAGGGAGACCGAGATGCTGGACATCGCCGAGGAGCTGCACCGGTGGGTCGGGCAGGGCCGTGACTTCGCCGTCGCCACGGTGGTGGCCGTCTCGGGCAGCGGTCCCCGCCAGCCCGGCGCCGCCCTCGCGGTGGACGCCGACGGCACGGCGATCGGCTCGGTCTCCGGCGGTTGTGTGGAGGGCGCGGTCTACGAGCTGTGCGTGCAGGCGCTCACGGACGGCGAAAGCGTCGTGGAGCGCTTCGGGTACAGCGACGAGGACGCCTTCGCGGTCGGCCTGACCTGCGGCGGCGTCATCGACATCCTCGTCGTGCCGGTGCGGGTGGGCGACCCGGTCCGCCCGGTGCTGGCCAAGGCGCTGGCCGCCGCCGCACAGGGGCGGACGGCGGCGGTGGCGCGTGTCGTGAGCGGCCCGGCCGACCTGCTCGGCCGGGCCCTGCTCGTGCGTCCCGACGGGCCCCACGAGGGCGGCTTCGGCGCCCACCCGGAGCTCGACCGCACGGTGGTGGCCGAGGCGCGCGCCCTGCTGGCCGCGGGGCGCACCGGCGCCGTGGAGATCGGAGAGCGGGGCTCTCGCTGCGGAGCACCGCTCACGGTTCTGGTCGAGTCCTCCGTCCCCCCGCCCCGCATGATCGTGTTCGGTGCGATCGACTTCGCCGCCGCGGTCGTCCGGATCGGCAAGTTCCTCGGCTACCACGTCACCGTGTGCGACGCCCGCCCCGTCTTCGCCACCCGCACCCGCTTCCCGGACGCCGACGAGATCGTCGTCGAGTGGCCGCACCGCTACCTGGAGCGGACGCGGACCGACGGCCGCACCGTCCTGTGCGTGCTCACGCACGACGCCAAGTTCGACGTCCCGCTGCTGCGGCTGGCCCTGCGCCTCCCGGTGGCGTACGTCGGCGCGATGGGTTCGCGCCGCACCCATCTGGACCGCGACGCCCGGCTGCGCGAGGTCGGTGTCACCGAACTCGAACTCGCCCGCCTGCACTCCCCGATCGGCCTCGACCTCGGCGCCCGTACGCCCGAGGAGACGGCCCTGTCCATCGCCGCGGAGATCGTCGCCGGCCGCCGCGGCGGCAGCGGGGTCCCGCTGACGGGCGCCCACACCCCGATCCACCACGACGCGGCGTCGGTGCCGGCGGGCCGGATCGGTTCGGTCGCCTGATCGGGACCCCCGGTCGCTCCTGCCGCCGGGGATCACGGGACAGGCCTCAGCCCCCCGCATCGGCCGCAGGCCCCGGTCCGGCTCCCAGCAGCCCGTCGACCGCGCGCCCGAACATCCGCCGTGCGGCCCAGTCGAGCGGCGTGTCGAACAGCGCGGGCAGCGCCCGCACGCCCAGTTCCTCCCGCCACACCACCCGCGAGCCCCCGTCCCCGTGCGGGTGCACCTCGATCTCCGCCCAGCCGGTCACGAGCCGCCCCCGCTTGACGATCCGGCACAGCGCGGGCGGCCGCCACACCTCGACCTCCATCGGGTCGTCGAAGCCGACCGGTCCGATGCCGGTGCGTGCCACGAACACGGTGCCGGGGCCGGTCGGCGGCGCGGTGACCACCGAGATCCGGGTCAACGGCACGACGTCGGCGTGCCGTGCCCAGTCCGTCAGGCGCGACCAGGCCCGCTCGACGGGGAGCGGGGTGACGCGCTCCAGCAGGACGAGAACCACGTTGACACCCTCCATCGCTTGCGTTAGAGCTTATAACGAACGCGAGAGTGGGACTGGTGGCGCGCTGGAACTCGACCATCTTCCGGGACAGTTCGTAGATGCGCCGGGAGACGGCCGGGTCGCCGCCGAAGACCTGGGTCTCGATCTCGTCGATGTCGTTCTGCACCCCGGCGACCACGGGCGCGTACCCGTCGACCAGCGCGTCCAGGATCGCGTAGAGCACGGCCTCCGGTCCGAGCCCCAGCAGTTCGGGGCTCGCCTCCATACGGCGTCGTACGGCCGACAGGTCGGGGGCGGCGCCATGGCGGACCGTGATGACGAAGTCCGGTCCGACGAACACGTGCAGCTCGCCGAAGTCGACCTCCTCCGGCGCGTCCAGATAGCGGGCGGCGCGCAGCACCACGAACAGGGTCTCGCCGTACCGCTCCAGCTTCGGCCGCTGGTGCGCCTCCATCGCGTCCTCGACCGCGAGCGGATGCAGGTCGAACTCGGCGGCCAGGGAGAGGAGTTCGGCCTCGGTGGGGCGGGCGAGACCGATCCACGCCATGCCGTCCGGCTGATCCCGCAGCTCGCGGAAGGTGTCGGCCGGCGTGGGCGGCGAGGAGACGCGGACGCCGTCCCGGTAGAGCGCGGCCTGGACGATGCTGGCGGAGTCCGCCGGTTCCGCCCCGGCCTCCGCTCCCGGGCGCCCGTCGTGAGAGGGGTCCTCGGGCCGGGGTGAGGGGGTGGGGGACAGGGCGCGGCGCCAGGCGGCCTTCCTGCCGTTCCCGTCACCCGGTCGGGCGCGTCGCTCGGCCATCGCCGCCGCCTCCCGTGTCGAGGCGGGCCCCTGTGGTCACGGAGCCGGGTGTGCAGGACATACCGCGATGGTACGCGCCGCACGGCGGACGGTTCCTCGCGATCGGTCCCGACGGCCGCCGCATTGGTGAGGGGGCGTTGCGGGCCGCTCGTGGAGGCCCGCAACGCCCCCCGGCTCGTGCCTGAGCGGTGCTCAGGAACCTTCAGGGTGTCGCGGAAGGTGCTACCTGCCAGGACGCCCCCGGTGCACGGGGGACCGCCGCTGTCGTCCTGGCAGGAGTTCGCGTGAGGTCTCCTCGGGCCGGTGGGGGAAGCTCGACGTGCTCGATGGTGCACGGGGCGGAGGGACCCCTTGTGTGCCGGGTGCGGAAGGCACGCCCTCAGGCTAGGAGCCGGCCGCCCCACTCCCCAATGAGGGAACCCCCTAGGGGGAGTGGGGCAGGGATAACCCTTGCCGCGGGGTGCGCCCGCGGCGCCGCCGCCGCGCGCCACGCCCGCAGCGCCCGACGGCGCGGGACCTCAGCCCGGGTGGTGCCCCGCCGCGAGCCGCACGATGTCGACCCGGGACCGTATCCCCAGCTTGCGGTAGACCCGTGTCAGCGTCGCCTCCACGGTCTTGACGCTGATGAACAGGCGGGCGGCGATCTCGCGGTTGGTCGAGCCCTCCATCACCAGCGCGGCCACCTGCCGCTCCGTCGCGGCCAGGGTGTCCAACGCGGCCGCCGCCAGCGGCTGCCGCACCGGTCCCGTGGCCGAGGCCGTCTCCACCTGCCGCAGCCACGGCATCGCACGGCAGCGGCGGAAGAGGCGGGTCGCCTCCTCGTACGCCGCCGGAGAGTGCCGCCGGGCGCGCAGCCCGGCCAGCGCGTAGGCCGCCCGCGCCTCCTCCAGCGCGTAGCCGAACTGCCCGAGGTGCTCCTGTGCCGACGCCAACTGCCTTTCAGCGGACTCAACTTCGCCGCGGCCCGCCCGGATCAGGGCCTCCGCCCGGTCCAAGGTCGCGAGCACGCTGCTGCGGCCGAGCCGCTGCGCGTGTCCGCGCGTCGCGTCCACGACGTCCTGCGCCTCCGCGGTCTCCCCGATGCGCACCAGAGCCTCGGCGAGGTCGCCCTGCCAGCGCCCCCGCGCCGGGTCGGTGACCCCGAGGCCGCCCTCCAACTCCCGTACCCGGCGCAGCGACCGCACCGTTCCGGGCGCGTCCCCGGCCACCAGCTGGGCGTGTCCGAGCGCGGCCAGGGCGCGCGACTGGTAGAGCACGTCGCCGTCCTCCTCGGCGCGCCGCACGGCCTCCTGGGCGAGCGCGAGGGCCCGCTCCACCTCGCCGCCCGCGGCTTCGGCCAGCGAGGTCAGCGTCGCGCTCGCCGCCTCACCGATGCCGGTGTCCCGTGCCAGCCGCAGACTCTCCCGCGCGAGGTCGAGGGCCCGGCCGCAGTGACCGGCCCGCAGCTCGGTCTCGGCGAGTCCGCGCAGGAAGTGCACCTCGGCCTCGACCATGCCGCGCCGACGTGCCTCGCGCAGCAGCGAGCTGACCGTCTTGCGCGCCTCCGGGAGCTGGTCGCTCATGATCAGCCAGCGGAACCGGGCGGCCCCCGCGCCGTTGTGGTCGCACGCCACGCGCGGATCCTGCGGCTCCCTCAGCGCCCGCTTGATGGTCGCGGGAGCGTCCGGGTGCCCCATCAGCGTCTCGGTCTGGGCCTGGAAGGCCAGGGACAGCAGTTCGTTGCGCCGGTCGCCGGCCCGCGCCGCCAGGTCCGCGGCGAGCGCGCCCTCCTCCCGCGCCCGGTCGAAGTCGCCCTCCACGAGCAGCGCCCGCCAGGCGAGCTGGTAGTGCACCAGGGCGAGCAGCCGGGGGTCGTCCCCGGCGTCCGCGAGCGCCTGCGGGAAGACCGCGTCCACCTCGGCCATCGCGTGCCCGGCGGCGTCGATCACGACCATCCAGGCGCGCACCCGGTCCGCGGGCTCGGTCGCCTGGGCCAGCACCTCCTGGGCGATGTCCCGGGCGAAGTCGGTCTCCCCGGCGGTCAGCGCGTCCTCGGCGGCCTGCGAGCGCCGTGCGTCCGGACCGGGGACGGCGTCCTGGGGGGTGTGCCGGGCCGCGAGGAGCCCGAGGTTGGCCGCGACCGAGGGCGCGCCCCGGTCCCGTGCCACGGCGGCGGCCTCGGCGAGCCGGGCGGCGACGCCGAGGTCCGTGCCGGTGGTCGCCAGCGCGAGATGCCGGGCCCGTTCGATCGGGTCGGAGGCAGCCGTGGACAGCGCGGCGTGCACCGCCCGCCGCTCCTGGGTGTCGGCCTGGGCGTAGAGGGCGGCCGATATCAGCGGATGCGCGAACCGTATGTAGGGGGCGTCCCGTTCCGTCATCAGCAGTCCGAGCTCGGCGGCCCGCGCGGTCTCGGCCTCCGCGTTCTCCCGGCCGGCCGCGTGCAGCAGGGCCGGCGTGGGCCGCGCGCCGGCGCTGGCCACGAGCAGCGTGCGGCGTGCCTCGGGGGACAGCGCCTCCAGCCGGTTCAGCACGAGCGCGCGCAGCGAGGTCGGCACGGGCAGCGGCTCACCGGGGCTCGGCGGGGTGCTGCTCTCGAAGAGGGCCCGGCCCAGTTCCAGTGCGAACAGCGGGTTGCCGCCGCTGGTGCGGTGGATGTCCCGGACCGTGGAGCGGGGCAGGCCGCCGAACCCGCGCTGGTCGAGGAGCTCCGCGACCTCGGTGCGGGAGAGGGCGCCGACCTTGACGGCGAGCGTGTCCGGCGGGGACGCGCTCAGATAGCGGTCGTGCTCCTGGCCCTGCGGTTCGGTGTGGGTGCGGACCGCGCACAGCATCTGCACGGGCGTACCGCCCAGGCGTCGCGCGGCGAAGCCGAGGAGCTCGGCGCTGGCGGGATCCAGCCACTGCTGGTCGTCCGCGACGATCAGCACGGGGCCGCGGGCGGCGAGCGCGCGCAGTGTGGACAGCACCGCGAGCCGCAGCGCGAGCCCGTCCCGTTGCAGCGTGGACTCGCCGCGGCCGGTGAGCGCGGACTCCAGGGCGGTGCGCTGCGGGACGGGCAGCTGGTGGGCGACCTCGTCCACGACCAGCCCGAGCAGGTCGGCCAGCGCCAGGAAGGGCAGGTGGGATTCCGACTCGGTCGCCGAACAGCGCAGGACGGTGCGCGCGGTTTCGCCGTATTCCGCGGCCAGCGCGCGCAGGACGGTCGACTTTCCAATTCCCGCCGGGCCGTGCACCAGCACGCTGCCTCCGGCGGCCAGCTGCTCGCGCGCCCCCGCGAGCAGTTCCTCCCGGCCGATGACCAGGTCGGGGCGGGGTCTCGCAGGCTCATTGAAGTCGCGTCGCACGGTGACCGCTCCCCTCCGTGTGTCGTGTTCGGGCCAATATTAGGCAACCAGTCTTTGAAATTCGGACAGACAGCAGGGTGAGGGAAATAACAAGGGGGACGTGCAGCGGAATTCGGTCTCGGCCGTGAGGGGCGAAGGGAGAGTCGACATTCTGTCCGTAGACATGTCGAATGTGGACATGGGTGATGAATGGGATGTCGGTGCGGCGGCTCCGCCGGAGGTGCGCGTCGAAGTGGTCGGGATCGGGGTATTGCGTGGGGGACGAGGGGTGCGGCGTGATGGTGGGCGGCACACAGGACCCGAAGAAGGTGTAGGGCACAACGATGCGCGTTCCGATGACCATCGCCGACTTCCTGGACCGGGCGGAACTGGGCTTCGCCCACAGCCCCGGAGTGATCGACGAGCCGGACCAGCCCGCACCGCCGGTGCCCGTGTCGACGTACGGCCGCCTCGGTGAGCGGGTGCGGGCCTGGCAGGCGGGGCTGGACGCGCTGGGCGTGGCGGAGGGGGAGCGCGTGGCGGTCGTCAGCCACAACTCCGCCCGCCTGCTGGAGCTGCTGTTCGCGGTGCCGATGAGCGGCCGGATCTGCGTGCCGGTCAACTTCCGGCTGAGGGCGGAGGAGATCGAGTACGTGGTCCGGCAGAGCGGCGCCTCCGTGCTGCTGGTCGACCCGGAGGTGCACAAGGCGACCGCGGACCTGGCCACGGACGTCGCGCCGGCGCGCCGGTTCGTGCTCGGGGAGCAGACGGAGGCCGAGCTGATGCGGTACGGGGTCGAGCCCCGCCCCTGGTCGCACCCGGACGAGGACGCCACCGCCACGATCAACTACACCTCCGGAACGACCGCACGCCCCAAGGGGGTTCAGCTCACCCACCGCAACATCTGGGTGAACGGCCTGACCTTCGGCCTGCACACGCGGGCCTGGGAGCGCGACGTCTACCTGCACACCCTTCCCATGTTCCACTGCAACGGCTGGGGCATGCCCTTCGTGATGGCCGGGCTCGGTGTCAAACAGGTGGTGCTGCGCAAGGTCGACGGGGCGGAGATCCTGCGCCGGGTGGAGGAGCACGGGGTGACGCTGATGTGCGGCGCGCCCGCGGTGTGGAACGCCGTGCTGGACGCGGCCGCCGGCTGGGAGGGCGAGATCCCCGGGCGGGACACGGTGCGGATCGTGTGCGCGGGGGCGCCGCCGCCGAGCCGGACCATCCAGCGGGTGGAGGAGGAGCTCGGCTGGGAGTTCACACAGATCTACGGCCTGACGGAGACCTCCCCGGTGCTCACCTTCAACCGCGGGCGGCCGCAGGACGACGGCCTGCCCGCCGCGGAGCGGGCCCGCAGGCTGTCCCGGGCCGGTCTGCCGGCGCTCGGCGTGCGGCTGCGGATCGCGGACTCCGGCGAGGTGCTGGCCCGCTCGAACGTCGTCCTGGACGGCTACTGGGAGAAGCCGGAGGAGACGGCGGCGGTGCTGGAGAATGGCTGGTTCCACACCGGCGACGGCGGCCGGCTGGACGCGGCGGACGGCCATCTGACGATCTCCGACCGCAAGAAGGACGTGATCATCACCGGTGGCGAGAACGTGTCGTCCATCGAGGTCGAGGACACCGTCTTCAGCCATCCGGCGGTGGCGGAGGTGGCCGTGATCGGGGTTCCCGACGAGAAGTGGGGCGAGACGATCAAGGCGCTGGTGGTGCGCGCCGAGGGCGCCGCGGTGAGCGAGGCGGAGATCATCGCGTACTGCAAGGAGCGGATGGCGGGCTACAAGGCTCCGACGAGCGTGGAGTTCCGGGACGAGATCCCGCGCACGGCCACGGGCAAGATCCAGAAGTTCAAGCTGAGGGAGCCGTACTGGGCGGGGCGTGGGCGGGACGTCAACTGACGCGCCCCTCTTCCAAAGCCGCGGTCCATGGCCTGAAATGGATCAGGTGCTCAGGGCACGCGACTGCGGAAGGGACTGCCGATGACGGAACTGTCGTACGCGCACGGGACGAGCGGGACGGCGTTGCTGGAGGACACGATCGGGGCCGACCTGGCCCGCGCCGTGGCCGCCTGGCCGGACCGCGAGGCGCTCGTGGAGGTCGCGTCCGGGCGGCGCTGGACCTACGGCGCGTTCGCCGCGGACGTGGACCGGCTCGCGTACGCGCTGCTGGCGAGCGGGGTGGCCAAGGGCGACCGCGTCGGCATCTGGGCCGTCAACTGCGCTGAGTGGGTACTGGTCCAGTACGCCACCGCCCGCATCGGCGCGATCATGGTCACCATCAATCCGGCCTACCGGACGCACGAGGTCGAGTACGTCCTCAACCAGGCGGGGGTCAGCCTGCTGTTCGCCTCGCTCGGCCACAAGGGCAGCGACTACCGGGCGATGGTCGCCGGGGTGCGGTCCGCCTGTCCCGAGCTGCGCGAGACGGTCCACTTCGGCGACCCGAGCTGGGACGCGCTGCTGCGGCGCGGGGCCCCCGAGCGGCGGGAGGAACTGGCCGCGCGGGCCGCCGAGCTGTCCTGCGACGACCCCGTCAACATCCAGTACACCTCGGGGACGACGGGCTTCCCCAAGGGAGCCACGCTCTCCCACCGCAACATCCTCAACAACGGCTACTTCGTGGGCGAGTCGATCGCCTACACCGAGCGGGACCGCGTCTGCGTCCCCGTGCCGTTCTACCACTGCTTCGGCATGGTGATGGGTAATCTCGCGGCGACCTCGCACGGCGCCTGCGTGGTCGTCCCGGCGCCCTCCTTCGACCCGAGGGCCACCCTGGAGGCCGTGCGGCAGGAACGCTGCACCTCGCTGTACGGGGTCCCGACCATGTTCATCGCGGAGCTGAACCTCCCCGACTTCGCCGCCTACGACCTCTCCTCCCTGCGCACCGGCATCATGGCGGGCTCGCCGTGCCCCGTCGAGGTGATGAAGCGGGTGGTCGCCGAGATGCACATGGAGGAGGTGTCCATCTGCTACGGCATGACGGAGACCTCGCCCGTGTCGCTCCAGACGCGCCGGGACGACGACCTGGAGCACCGCACCGGCACCGTCGGCCGGGTGCTGCCGCACATCGAGGTCAAGGTGGCGGACGCGGCCGGGGCGACCCTGCCGCGCGGCACGGCGGGCGAGCTGTGCACCCGGGGGTACAGCGTCATGCTCGGGTACTGGGAGGAGCCCGAGAGGACCGCGGAGGCCGTCGACGCCGACGGCTGGATGCACACCGGCGACCTCGCGGTGATGCGCGAGGACGGCTATGTCGAGATCGTCGGCCGCATCAAGGACATGATCATCCGTGGCGGGGAGAACATCTACCCGCGCGAGATCGAGGAGTTCCTGCACGCCCATCCGAAGGTCGCCGACGTCCAGGTGGTCGGGGTTCCCCACGCCCGGTACGGCGAGGAGGTGCTCGCCTGCGTCATCCCCCGGGAACCGGCGGACCCGCCGACCCTGGAGGAGCTGCGCGCCTTCTGCGCGGACCGGCTCGCCCACTACAAGATCCCGAGCAGGCTCAGCGTCCTGGACGCGTTCCCCATGACGGTGTCCGGCAAGGTGCGCAAGGTCGAGCTGCGCCAGACGCACGTCGAGCCGGCGCCGGGCTCCGGCACGGCGTAGCGCGCGGCGGCGTCAGGGCCGGCCGGCGGCCAGTTCGTCGGCCGGCCCGTTCGCGGGCCGCGGTACGCCCGTCAGGTCGAGCACGAAGAGCGGGACGGCGAGGCGGTCCGCGGCGAGCCGGGCGGCGTCCGAGTAGCCGGCGAGCGCGAAGTACACGCAGCGGGCGGACTCCGACATGGCCGTCAGCCACAGGCACTCCACGTCCCGCAGGGAGACGGGGCCCACCGTCGGGTCCACCTGCGCGAGGACGCCGCGTGCCGCGAGCCCGACGCCGTGCGGCTGCCTCTGGTCGGCGCGGCGGATGTCGCGGTAGCCGAGCCAGCGCAGATAGAGCGCCGCGTCGGTGACGGCGTCCCGGGTGGTGCGGATGGCGAGGGGCCGGAAGGCGGGCGGGCGCGGCAGGTGCGGGGCGTCGCCGCCCGGGGCGGGCCCGCGCGGCGGACCGGACGTGGCGTCCGCGGGTCCGGACGCGCCGTCCGCGGCCGGTGCGTCGTCCCACCCTCCCGGGAGGTCCCACGGCTCCGGCCCGTCCGACGCGCCCGGGGCCTCCCGCCGGACCCGGTCGTCCCACGCCGCCGAGCCGGTTCGACGCTCACCGGCGCTCGGGCCGTCCGACGCCTCCGCCGGCCCCGGGCCGCCGGGACCCGGTTCCCGCGGGGATCCCGGCGCGCGCACCGGGATCCGCATGACCGTGCCGCACGGGCAGCCCAGTTCCGGATGCGGCCACTGGTCCTCGCGCTCGCAGGACGCGCAGCGCACCGTCACCCAGGCCTCCTCTTCGGTGCGACGGGTGACGACAAGGGGCCCGCGCAGCCGGTCGAGCGACGGGGTGACCGGCGCGCCGCACACGCACGGGTAGGAGGGCGCGGTGTAGATGTGCGCGCGGCGGCAGGCCGGACAGCGCACCGGCACGCTCTCGGGCATGGCCCACTCCAGGACATCGCGTCGGGACGGGGATCGGGGAAAGCCGGGATGCGGTCCCATCGTGCTCTTCCCTGTGCCCGCTTGTCCTCCGCTTCATCCAGCGGGCACCCGACGGACCGTTCCTCTTCTTGACCGGTCCGGCCCCGACACCTACATTCCTTCCAGATAGCAGAAAAGAGTTTCCGTAATACGGAAGAGGTGGCTCGGTCGCCGAGGGGCTCGGCTGCCGGGCGCTGAGGGTGTCGGACCCGAACGACCTGGGCGCCGCCTTCGAGGAGGCGAAGAGGACGGCCGCACGGCTCCGGGTGCCCGTCGTCGTGGAGGTGATCCTGGAACGGGTCACCGACATCCCGATGTCGGTGACCGACGACATCGGCGCGGTGGTGGAGTTCGAGGAGACCGCCACCGAGCCGGGCCACGCGCCCACCGCGATCAGGACGCTCAAGGTCTGAGCGCGACGCGCGTTCGTGGAGCCCGCCACCCCCGTGCACCCCCGTGTCGGCGGGCTCCACAGGACGAGAATGCGCCCCGGCGTAGGGGAGTTGAAGGGCGCGTGCGCTCTTCAGAGGAACATTTGAGGTTACCGTCGGGAACGCGCGCCCGACGGCTCGGACGGCGTCGTGCGGGTGGCGCTCACCAGGTGTCCGGCTCCGTCAGCCCCGGCCATACGTCGGGCCCACCGCCCTGCCACTCGATGAGGTCGTCCTGCTCCACCTCGATCCGGTCCAGGTCGGCCATGCGCAGGATCTCCACGACGTCGTCCAGATGGCTGGCGATCCCGAGCGGCTGGTCGCCCGCCGTGACGCGCCGCGATCCGTCCAGCGCCGGAGGGTGCACCACGATGTGCGGATGCCCCGCAGTCTGCTGTTCCATGACTTCAGCCTCCTGCGACTTCACCGGATCCGCACCCCGGCACGGCCGGGAGCCGCCCCGGGCCCGGCGGGGGAGCGCGGCGCAGGCGGAGAGGGCCGGGCCGTGGCGGCGCCTGGGCGCGACAGGACAGGTGTCGGCGCCGGCCACGACCCGGGGTCCGGGGGTGGGTGGAGGGGTCAGGTGAGGGCGTGATCGCCGCCGGAGAGCCGTTCCACGGCCCGCAGCAGCGCGGAGTGGTCGAGCCCGCCGTCCCCCTGTGCGCGCAGGGCGGCGACCAGTTGGGCGACCACGGCGCCCGCCGGCAGTGCCGCGCCCACCGCGCGGGCCGCGTCCGTGACGATGCCCATGTCCTTGTGGTGCAGGTCGATACGGAAGCCCGGCGTGAAGTCGCGGCGCAGGAAGTTCTCCTTCTTGCGCGCCAGCACGGTGGAGCCGGCCAGCCCGCCGCCGAGGACGTCGAGGGCGGCCCCCAGGTCCACGCCCGACTTCCGGAGGAAGACCACGGCCTCGGCGCACGCCTGGATGTTCATGGCGACGATCAGCTGGTTGGCGGCCTTCACCGTCTGGCCCGAGCCGTGCGGACCGCAGAGCGCGATCGTCCCGCCCAGCGCCTCGAAGACGGGCCGCGCCGCGTCGAAGTCGGCCTGCTCGCCCCCGACCATGACGGACAGCACGCCCTCGACGGCACCGGCCTCCCCACCGGAGACCGGCGCGTCCAGCACGCGTAGGCCCTTGTCCGCGGCGGCGCTGGCGAGGGCGACGGAGGTCGCCGGGGTGATGGAGGACATGTCGATGAGCAGGGTGCCGGGCCGGGCGTTCTCCAGGATCCCGTCCGGGCCGTAGGCGACCGCCTCGACCTGAGGGGAGGCGGGCACCATCGTGATCACCACGTCGGCGCCCCGCACGGCCTCGGCGACCGAGGGGGCGGCCGTGCCCCCGGCGGCCGTCAGCCGGTCCAGTTTCGCCTGTTCCAGGGTGTGTCCGGTGACGTCGTAGCCCGCCCTGATCAGGTTCTCCGACATGGGAGAACCCATGATGCCGAGCCCGATCCAGGCGATCTTGGGAAGGGTGTCGCTCATGGGGATACCGTCTCTGACGGCGGCGGACGGTCGGCCTGTTCGGCGTCCGGGGGAGAGGCCCGGCACGGCCCGTGTCACCGGGCGGCGCGCGAGGGGCGGGGCAGCCAGTCGAAGGCCTCCGCGTCGGACGGCCCGCCCCCCTTGTACTCCAGCCCGACCCATCCGTCGTAGCCGGTCTCCCGCAGAAGTCCGAGCAGGTCCCCGAGCGGCAGCGCCCCCGTGCCGGGGGCTCCGCGGCCCGGGTCGTCGGCGATCTGCACATGCCCGGCGCGGGCGCCGTGGCGCGCGATGGCCGACGGCAGGTCCTCGCCGTTCATGGACAGGTGGTAGAGGTCCATCAGGAAGCGCGCGTTGCCGAGCCCGGTCGCCCCGGTCCGCGACCGCGACCGCGGCCGGGGCGCTCACCAGCGGGTACGACGGTGACTCGGCGCGGTTCAGCGCCTCGACGAGCAGGATCGCGCCGATCCGGTCGGCCGCGCGGGCCGCCAGGGCCAGGTTCTCCAGGGCGAGCGCGTCCTGTGCGGCCGGGGCGGTGCCGTCGCGGCGGTTGCCGTACAGCGCGTTGAGCGCCCGGCAGCCCAGGGTCGCGGCGAAGTCCGCGGCGACGTCGACGTTGGCCCGGAAGCGGTCCGACTCCTCGCCCGGGAGCGACAGGGCGCCCCGGTCCGGTCCCGGCAGGCGGCCCGCGTAGAAGTTGAGCCCGGTGAGCCGTACGCCCGCGTCCTCGATGGCGCCGCGCAGAGCGGCGAGCCGGGACGGCTCGGGGACGGGGGAGTCGGCCCAGGGCCACCACAGTTCGACCGCGCCGAAGGCCGCCCGGGCGGCGGCCGCCGGGCGCTCCAGCAGCGGGAGATGGGTGAAGAGGATCGACAGGTTGACGGTGTAACGCTGGTCGGCGAACCCCATCGGGCGCCCCCTTGAGCCTTGATTCCGTATCGCGGAAAAAGAATGTCGCTTAATGGAAGACGAGGGAAGCGTGTCGTTCCGCGGCGCCGCCTGTCGAGGGGGTGGCCGCAGCGGCCGGGCGCCCGTGCACGGGGCACCTCTTCGCGTGCCGCATCCGCGCCGATCGCCGCGGGGCGGTCCGTTAAGGTCGTGTCGGACGTGCCCCGGACGGGCGGGTCGCAGCGATGCCGAGGGGGCACTGTGCGATTGAGAGTCGAGTTCACGACCGAGCCCTTCGATCTCGACGAGGCGCCCGGGCACGCGGTGGTCGCCCGCGAGGTCATCGAGGCCGCCGACCTGGACGCCGTCGACGTGGGCCCGTTCGGCAACACCGCCGAAGGCGGTGCCGACGCGATGCTCACCGCCGTGGACGCGCTGCTGCGCAGGACGCTGGCGGCCGGCGCCACCCGGATCTCGCTCCAGGTCAACGTGATCGGGGAGGGCGAGTGACCACCCCCGGGGGAGTCGGGAGGAGCGCGGAGGAAGGGCCCGCGGGCCCGTTCGTCGCGGCGGTCCGACCGCTGGTCGACGCCATGGGCGGGGAGCTGCTGCCCCCGGGCGACGCCGGTCCCGACGACGTCGTCCTGGCCTGGCAGGGCGCGGACGTCGTCGCGGTCCGCCTGCCCCAGCTCGCCGCGTCCCTCGACCACATCCTGGCCGCGATGGAACGGGCGCGCGGCAGGCCCCTGGCCGAACTGGACCGCAAGGCCAAGCAGGAGATCGTGCGGACACTGGAGGCCCGGGGCGCCTTCGCCGTACGCCATGGCGTGGAGACCGTCGCGAGCGCCCTCGGGGTGAGCCGCTTCACCGTCTACAACTACCTCAACCGCGACAAGGGGGCCTGACGGGGGGCGACGCCGCACGAACCCACCCACTGAGAGGCATCCGATGAACCCGACGGACACCACGCAGATCGCGATCCTCCTCTACGACCGCTTCACCGCGCTGGACGTGGTCGGCCCCTACGAGATGCTGTGCCGGCTGCCCGGCGCCGAGACGGTCTTCGTCGCCGAGCGTCCGGGCCCGGTGGCCAACGACCGCGGTGACCTCGTGCTCGTCGCGGACAAGGCGTTCGGGCAGGTACCGGCTCCCGGGATCGTCCTGGTGCCCGGCGGCCCTGGGCAGACCGCCCAGATGCGGAACACGGCGCTGCTCGACTGGCTGCGCGCCGCCGACGCCGCCAGCACCTGGACGACCTCCGTCTGCACGGGATCGCTCCTGCTCGGCGCGGCCGGGCTGCTGAAGGGCCGCCGGGCCACCTCGCACTGGCTGGCGCTGGACGCCCTCGCCGCGTACGGCGCCGAGCCGACCGGCGAACGCGTCGTCATGGACGGCAAGTTCGTCACCGCGGCGGGAGTCTCCGCCGGGATCGACATGGGCCTCACCCTGGTCGGCAGGATCGCCGGGGACGAGCACGCGCAGGCCGTCCAGCTGGCCGTCGAGTACGACCCCCGGCCGCCGTACGACGCGGGCGCGCCGTGGAAGGCCCCCGCCGCGGTCGTCGAGAACCTTCGAGCGGGCAGCCGGTTCCTCCAGGGGTAGTGCCTCGGCGGGGGAATCTTTCAACAAAGTGTTGACGTTGCTGTGCGTGAGGGCGTTAGCTGGGGCGCAGCCCGAACAGCATCCCGGCCCGTCTCGGAGGCTCCTGTGACGTCGACATCCGTGCCGCCGCCGGGCCTTGCCCGGTTCAACGCACTGCAGGAGCCGGCGGCTCTCGCCGCCCTCCTCGAAGCGTGCGCGTCCACGGCATGGGCGAGGCGGCTGCTCGCCGGGCGCCCCTACGACAGCGTCGAGACCCTGTGCGCCGCGAGCGACGCGGCCATGGCCGACCTGACCGCGGCCGACCTGGAGGAGGCGATGGCCGGGCATCCGCCGATCGGCCGCCCCCGGCCCGGGGACCCCACCTCGGCCCGGGAACAGCGCGGAATGGCGGGCGCGGGTGAGGAACTCAGGGCCCAGATGCTCGAACTGAACCTGGCCTACCAGGAGAAGTTCGGCCATGTCTTCCTGATCTGCGCCACCGGCCTGACCGGGGAGCGGATGCGCGACGCGGTCAGGGAGCGGATCGGCAACGCGCCGGAGCGCGAGAGGGAGATCGTCCGCACCGAACTGGGCAAGATCAACCGTATCCGCCTGGTCCGGCTCGCCGAGGACGACTGACCGCCGCGAGCCGACCGCCCGACCCCGCGAAGAGGCACCCGCATGAGCACCGAGACCACCGCCTCCGTGTCCACACACATCCTGGACACCAGCGCCGGCCGCCCCGCCGCGTCGGTCGCCGTCCGTCTCTCGGCCCGCCCGGGCCGCGCCGCCCCCTGGCAGGCACTCGGCGACTCCGCCACCGACGCGGACGGCCGGTGCAAGGACCTTCCGGAGCTGCCGGAGGGGACCACCCACGTACGGCTCGACTTCGCCGTCGAGGAGTACTTCGCAAGGTCCGAGCAGAAGCCGGCCGATGCGCAGCAGGACGCCCCCGCGAACCGGGACAGCGGTGCGGGCGCGGTGTTCTTCCCGGAGGTGGCGGTCACGTTCGCCGTCGTGCCGGGCGAGCACCACCACGTACCGCTGCTGCTCAGCCCGTTCGGCTACTCCGTATACCGAGGGAGCTAGCAGACATGCCCATCCTGGGACAGAACCAGTACGGCAAGGCCGAGAACCGGGTCGTCACGATCAGGCGGGACGGCGCCACCCACCACATCAAGGACCTGAACGTCTCGGTCGCCCTCTCCGGCGCCATGGACGAGGTCCACCACTCCGGCTCGAACGCCAGCGTCCTGCCGACCGACACCACCAAGAACACGGTGTACGCCTTCGCCAAGGAGCGCGGCATCGCGTCGGCCGAGCAGTTCGGCATCCACCTCGCCCGGCACTTCGTGACGTCCCAGGAGGCCATCCACCGGGCCCGGATCCGGATCGAGGAGTACTCCTGGGAGCGGATCGAGCACGAGGGACGCGGCGCGCACTCCTTCGTCCGCAAGGGCCAGGAGACCAGGCTCGCGCAGATCACCTACGACGGCTCGTCCTGGGAGGTCCTCTCGGGCCTGAAGGACCTCACGGTCCTGAACTCGACCGACTCCGAGTTCTGGGGCTACGTCAAGGACAGGTACACGACGCTCCCGGAGGCCTACGACCGCATCCTGGCCACGGAGGTCTCCGGCCGCTGGCGCCACACCTGGAGCGACGACGCCCAGGAGGCCCCCGACTGGGACGCGTCCTACGAGCAGGCCAGGACACACGTGCTCCGGGCGTTCGCCGAGACCTACTCCCTGTCCCTGCAGCAGACGCTGTACCGGATGGGCGCACGCGTCATCGACCACCTCGACGGGATCGACGAGGTCCGCTTCTCGCTCCCGAACAAGCACCACTTCCTGGTGGACCTGGAACCGTTCGGGCTGAAGAACGAGAACGAGGTGTACGTCGCCGCCGACCGGCCCTACGGCCTGATCGAGGCCACCGTGCTGCGCGAGGGCGCCGAGGCGCGGATCCCCGCGGACCTCACCAACCTCTGACCGCGGAACGAAAAGAGGACCGACCGACCATGGCAGCAGCCCAGCGCATCGTCATCGAGAACTGCGCCGTCGCGACGGTGGACGCCCACGACACCGAGTACGCCTCGGGACACGTCGTCGTCAGCGGGAACCGCATCGAGGCGCTCGGTGCGGGCAGGGCCCCCGAGGGCCTGGAGAACGTCGTGCGACGCGTCGACGCCTCGGGGCACCTGATCACCCCGGGCCTGGTCAACACCCACCACCACTTCTACCAGTGGATCACCCGGGGCCTGGCCACCGACCACAACCTGTTCGACTGGCTGGTCGCGCTGTACCCGACCTGGGCCCGCATCGACGAGCCGATGGCGCGGGCGGCGGCCGAGGGGTCGCTGGCGATGATGGCGCGCGGGGGAGTGACCACCGCGATGGACCACCACTACGTCTTCCCGAAGGGCTCCGGCGACCTGTCCGGCGCGATCATCGGGGCCGCCCGCGAGCTGGGCGTACGGTTCACGCTCGCCCGCGGCTCCATGGACCGCAGCGAGAAGGACGGCGGGCTGCCGCCCGACTTCGCGGTCGAGACCCTCCAGGGCGCGCTCGAGGCGACCGAGGCGACCGTGGACGAGCACCACGACGCCTCGCCCGACGCCATGACCCAGATCGCCGTCGCCCCCTGCTCCCCCTTCTCGGTCTCCACCGAACTCCTGCGCCAGGGCGCCGAACTGGCCCGGCGCAAGGGCGTACGGCTGCACACACACGGCTCGGAGACCGTGGAGGAGGAGAAGTTCTGCCACGAGCTGTTCGGCATGGGCCCGACCGACTACTTCGAGTCGACCGGCTGGCTCGGCGAGGACGTGTGGATGGCGCACTGCGTCCACATGAACGACTCCGACATCGCCGCCTTCGCCCGCACGCGGACCGGTGTCGCGCACTGCCCGTCCTCCAACGCCCGCCTCGCGGCCGGGATCGCCCGGGTCCCCGACATGCTCGCGGCGGGCGTTCCGGTCGGCCTCGGCGTGGACGGCACCGCGTCCAACGAGTCCGGCGAACTGCACACCGAACTGCGCAACGCCCTGCTGATCAACCGCCTGGGCGCCCACCGCGAGGCCGCCCTGACCGCCCGCCAGGCCCTGCGCCTGGGCACCTACGGCGGCGCCCAGGTACTGGGCCGCTCCGCCGAGATCGGTTCCCTGGAACCGGGCAAGCTCGCCGACCTGGTGCTGTGGAAGCTCGACACGCTGGCCCACGCCTCGATCGCCGACCCCGTCGCCGCCCTCGTCCTCGGCGCGCCCGCTCCGGTCACGCTCTCCCTGGTGAACGGCGTACCGGTGGTGGAGAACGGCCGGCTGCTGCGGGTGGACGAGGACGCCATCGCCCGCTCCACCCGCGAACAGGCCCGGCGCCTGGCCACCATCGCCGGCTGAGCCCGGCCCGGACTCCGGCCGGGAGGGACGGCTCGCGGCCGGGCGCCGTGGACCCGAGCGGGGGCCACGGCATCCACCTCCGGGGCACGTGAGGACACACGTGCCCCGGAGGCGCACCACGGCGCGTTCCAGCCGGGTCGGCGGTACCGGGCCTGGACGCCGTCGCCGCGACGCCCCATGATGCGAACCCGAACCGGCGGACCGCCGGACCGGCGAACCGGCGGATCCGCGACATGGGGCGGGAGGCGTGGGGCAGATGGAGGGCGAGCCGCACTTCGGTCAGGAGGCCGAGGAGAGGTGGCACGAGATCAGCCGACGCAACGCGCGGTCGGTGCAGACCACCGTGGGCTGGATCTTCTGGGATCCGGGCGCGGTGGCGCGCTACGAGACCCTGGGGCTGGACAGCACCGTGGCGGGGCCCCTCGGGTACATCGCGTCCCGGGGCGCGCCCCTGGCCCCGGCGGGAGCGCAGGCGGTGATCGCCGCGTTCGGCACCATCAGCGCCGCGGGGATCCGACTGACCTTCGACCTGCTCACAAGGCCGGAGGCGTTCCGTGACTTCCGGGACGCGCGGGACGAGGCGGTCGAGGAGGGCCTGCGCCGCCACGCGCCCCAGATCGTCGCCCCGCTGTGCGAGACGGGCCCCGCGCTGTGGGAGGTGGTCGATCGACTCCCCCTGCTCGGACGCCCGCTGTTCGGCGCGACCCTGGCCATGCCGCGCCCGAGGTCCCCGCTCCTGGCGGGCTGGCACGCGGTCAACCTGCTGCGCGAGTGGCGGGGCGACACGCACTGGGCGCTGGTGGCGGCGGCCGGACTCACCGCGCCCGAGGCGTCCGTCCTGCACAACGAGTGGCTGCGCTACGACGACGACTGGCTCAGCCGGTCCCGCGGGCACTCGGCGGACGAGATCGCCGAGGGCTGGGAGTCGCTCACCCGCAAGGGTCTCGCGGCCGACGGGCGGGTGCTCCCGGCGGGCCTGCGGCTGCGCCAGCGGATCGAGGACCTCACCGACGAGCGGACCGCCCTGCCCTGGCGGCTCCTCGGCGAGCCGGCGGCCCGCGCGTTCGCCACCCGCTTCGAGCCCCCGTGCACACTGCTGCTCACGCGCGTGGACGAGACCGCCGGCGTCCGCTACCAGCCCGCCTCACGCGTCCGCTCCCGGTACGAGGACGGTCAGGCGTAGCGGTCGAACAGGGCCTGGAGGTAGCCCTCCAGGCGTCCGGCCAGCAGGGCCGGGGTGAGATCGGTGCGGCCCAGCTCGTGCCAGGGCACGGCCACCTTCTCGGCGTCGGGGGCGAAGGCCAGGGCGTCCAGCAGCCGCCAGTACAGATGCGCTGCGGGCTCCTCGGCGAGCGTGCCTCCGGCGGCGAGGTAGCGGTCCGCGAAGCGCATGCCGGCGGGGACGCCGTGCAGCAGTGCCAGAGCCGTGGAGCAGTGGGCCACGTCCAGGTCGGCGGGACCCCAGGAGGTCTCCACCCAGTCCACCACGCCGCTGATCCGCAGCCCCTCGCCCTCGCCCAGGAACAGCACGTTGCCGGGGTGGAAGTCCCGGTGCAGGAACCGCCCCTCGTACCCGGGCGGCTCGCGGCGGATGACGTCGACCGCGCGCCGCCACAGCTCGGGACGCTGCGTGGCGTCGGGGATCCGCACCCGCTCGGGCGAGGCCCACGCCTCGTACCCGCGAGGCCGCGACCCGTCGTCCACCGGCACCCGATGGATGCGCAGCAGCTGGCGGGCCAGCAACTCGGCCCGCGGATCGGCGTCCTCCTCCTCCAGGCGCACCGAGCCCGGCAGCAGGGTCATCAGCAGGGACGGATGGTCGCAGTACTCCGCCGCCGCGTCCACGTCCACCAGCCCGGCCGCCGGCACGTCCTCGTCGGCGAGCAGGTTCAGGACGGCCGCCTCACGCGTCAACAGCCCCTGGGCGGCCCGCAGATAGAAGGGCTTGACGAACGACCGCAGCACCAGCGAGCGTCCACCGCCCGGCCCCCGGACCTCCAGACGGCGCATCACCGAGGACCAGCCGCCGCGCAACAGGCCCACCCCGTCGACGTGTTCCCCCTCGGGCAGCACCTTCTCCACCCAGGCGCGCGTCGCACTCCACCGCGGTTCCTCAGGTTCGACGCCCATACGGCCGACCCTACCGGTGCCCGCATGACGGGGCTGTGAGGCGGGTGTTAGACGCGGCTGGGAGCGTGGCGGACGCCGGGGGCCTCGTGACCGCCCGGCGAGTCCGGGTGAGTTCCAGCGAAAGGGGAGCCGGATGACCGTAGAGACCGCACCGGTCGAATCAGCCGCCGCCGAGACGGCGCCGGTCGCGCTCACGTTCGAGCGTACGGTGCCGCGCGGCCTCGTCCACCGGCACGCCCTGTCCGAGGTGTTCCTCACGGACAGCGTGCGCCTGGACGAGGACCACTTCGTCGCGGCCGCCCAACTGCCCCCGTCCCACGCCTACTACACCGATCACCTCACCGCGGGGCGCCCCGATCCGCTGCTGCTGCTCGAATGCTGCCGCCAGGCGGAGACCCACGCCGTGCACGCGCACTTCGGCGCCCCGCTGGGCACGAAGTTCGTTCTGCGGGAGTGGTCGATGACCGTGGCGGACGCGGCGCGCACGCCGGTGGCCACGGGCCCGGTGCCGGTGACCGTCGAAGCCACGACGCAGAACCCCCAATGGGTCGCCGGAACCCTGCGCGGACTGGGATACCGCATGCGCGTGTCGTCGTCGGGCCAGCCCCTGTGCGACGTCGCCATGCGGGTGCAGTACGTGTCCGACGGCGTCTACGCGAAACTCCGCGGCCGCGCCGCCGGCACCGCGCCGACGTCGGAGTCCTATCGCGGGGCTCGGAGCACGGGGCTCGTGGCGCCGGGGAGCGTCGGGCGCGCGCGGCCGGAGAACGTGGTGCTGCTCGACCCGGTGCGCGGCGGGGACGCGGTGACCAGCCGGCTGCGCGTGGCGGGCGGGCATCCGAGCCTGTTCGACCACCCGCAGGACCATGTGCCGGGCATGGTGCTCATGGAGGCGGGGCGCCAGGCGGCCCTGCTGTCGGCCGGGACGTTCACCGGTGAGGGTGCGCGGCGGTGGGGTGTCGCGGGGCTGCGCGCGTCGTTCGGCGCGTACGCCGAGCTCGACGCGCCGCTGACCGTGCGGGCCCACCGACCGGAGCCGCAGGAGGGGGAGGGGCGGCGGCACGTCCGGATCGACTTCGAGCAGGACGGCCGCGCCGTGGCACAGGCCGCCTTCGTCCTGGAGCGAGCGGAGGCGGGCGCCCCGGAGTGAGGGCCCCGGCCCCGCCCCGGCGGCCACCGAGGCGCGCCGCCCCCGTGCCCATGACGCGCGGTACGACCGCGGGCACGGGGGCGCCTCGGCACGAGCGCCCCGAGGCGGATCACCGGGTGCCGGCCGACGGGCGTCGGGACGGGGGCATCCGGTGGATGGGGCGTGTGCTTGACCGCCGGATGCCCGGTGTGTGTCGGGGGTGGAGCCGGTGCCGGTCGGTGTCCGGTGAGGAAGCGAGCGACCGCCGGGGCGGACACGGGCGGTCCGGCCGGCGGTCGGGGATCGGTGGGTCGCGGGTCTGGCGGGCGTTCAGGCGTCCGTGGTCGCCGCCTCCAGGTCGCGGTCGCGGACCAGGGCGAAGATGGCGACCGCCCCGGCGAGGGCGACGCAGGCCAGGACCACGTACACCACGCCCCAGCCGTGTTCGAGACCCTGCACCGCCCGGTCCACCAGGCCCTCTCCTCCCTCGCGGCGCACCGAGGACAGCCGGCCCTGCACCACGTCGTCGGCCATCGAGCCGCCGCCCGCTCCGCCCGCGCCCGACAGCCGCTGCCGCGTGGCGGTGAGCAGCAGTCCGCCGACGCAGGCCACGCCGATCGTCTCGCCCGCCACGCGCAGGGTGTTGAACATGCCCGACGCCATGCCCGCGCGCTCCGGCTCCACGACGCTGACCGCCGCGTTGTCCATCACGCCGAACGCGAGACCGATGCCGATGCCCGCGAGCAGCAGCGTGCCGTACAGGGCGGTCCGCGAGGTGACCGGGTCGGTGAGGGTCATCAGCAGCAGCGCCACGGCGAGCACGGCGGGGCCGACGGCCAGCAGGGTGCGCACCGACAGCAGTTTGACGAGCGTCCCGGACAGCAGCGGCAGCACGAACACCGGCAGGGTCAGAGGCAGCAGCATGGCTCCGGACATCGTGGAGCCCGCCCCGCCCGCCCCCTGGAAGTACGGCGGCAGGTAGACCAGCAGCGCGGCGAACGCGAACACGATGCTGACGGGCTGCCAGATGATGGCGACGAAGGTGGGCCGGCGCAGCAGGCTCAGGTCGAACATCGGCTGGCCGCTGCGCAGTTCGACCGCGACGAACGCGGCGAGGAAGAGCGCGGCACCCGCGAACGAGCCGAGCGTCACCAGGCCGGTCCAGCCCCGCGAGGGCCCTTCGACGAAGGCGAGGGCGAGCAGGAGCAGGGCGAGCGTGAAGGTGACGACGCCCGGTTTGTCGATGCGTCGGGCCTCGGGGTTGCGGGACTCGGGCAGGGGCCGCGCCAGCACCAGGACCACGGCGCCGAGGACGACGTTGACGAGGAAGACGGCGTGCCAGGACGCCGCGCCCACGAGCAGGCCGGAGAGGAAGGGGCCCATGGCGAGGCCGAATCCGATCGAGGCGCCGAAGATGCCGAAGGCCCGGGCCCGGGCGGCCCCGGTGAAGGTGTGCGCGAGCAGCGTCGACCCGCTGGTGAGGACGGCCGCGGCGCCCATGCCCTGGACGAACCGTGCGGCGTCCACGAGCGCGATGGCGGGGGCTATGCCGGCCACCAGGGAGGCCAGCGCGAAGACGGTGGTGCCGGTCAGGAACATGCGGCGCCGCCCGTACAGGTCGGCGGCCGACCCGGCGGCCAGCATGAACGCGGTGAAGGCGACGTTGTAGGCGTTGAGCACCCACTGGGTGGACGCGGCCGAGGCGTGCAGCGCGCCGGACATGTCGGCGAGCGCCACCCCGGGCCCGGTCACGGAGATGGGGAGCATGACGGCCGCCAGGGCGATCGCCGTCAGGACGCGGGTGGAGCCGACGGCGGGCGCGGCGGCGTCCGCGGCGGCCGGTTCCACCCGGTCGGCGGCCGGTACGGCCGCCTGCTGTGCTTCGGCAGGAGTGGGGGACATCGGGAGGCCTCCTGGGTCGGTGCTGGGGGGCGGGGGAGGGGGGCGTGGTCAGGCGGGCAGCGCGGCCCTTGCGGGCCGCAGCACGTCGCCGAGTTCGGCGAAGGAGGCGACCCGCGCGTCGATGAACGAGTCGAACGGCGCCACGTCGGCGTCGGTGAAGACCTCTCCGCGCATGAGGACGGTGCGCAGCCCGGCGATCTTGGCGGCCCGCAGCGCCAGCGGGGAGTCGTCGACGAGCAGCCAGCGTTCCGGGTGCGTCTCGTTCTCCGCCACGAGCAGCGCGGTGTAGGTGTCGGGGTCGGCCTTGGAGGCGTGGTCGAGGGGGACGAAGTCCCGGTCCTCGAAGAGGCCGTCGAGCAGGGCGCGGCGGGCGGTCGCGCGGTCCATGGTGGAGAAGACCCGCAGGCGCACACCGTGGGCGCGCTGTTCGGCGCAGAACTCCTCGGCTCCGTCGCCGAGCGCGAGCGCGACGCCGTCGACGGCGGTGAGGGCGCGCAGCGCCGCGATCTCGGCGGCCAGGTGCTGTTCGATGCCGAGCCCGGCGAACAGCACGCGCAGGCTGTCGCGCTGCGGAAAGGTGCTGATGGCCTTGAACTGGGCGGTGGTGGCGTCGCGGGGAAGGTCGGTGTGGCGGTTGATGCCCTCGTGCAGGGCACGCAGCAGCAGGCTGGAGGCGTTGAGGCTCAGCACACCGTCGAAGTCCAGCAGCAGGGTGTGCGCGGGGGTGTCGCCGTCCACGGAGTGGCTCCTTCTGGGTGGGGAGGGGGTACCGGCCCGACACGGGGGAGGGCCGGGCCGGTACGTCGGGGAGGGCTCAGTCGCGCCAGACGGAGTGCGCGGCGGCCTCGGCGTCCAGGGTGCGCAGCAGGTCCTCGTCGATGGCGTTCAGCGAGTCGACGATGTGCCGGGTGCCCGCCTCGCGCATCAGCTGCGGCTGGAAGCTGTGCTCGAAGGAGCTGGGGTGCCCGATGAAGGGGATGCCGAGGGCGCGGGCGACCTCCGCGACCCGGGCCACGTCGTCGATGAAGAGGACCTGGTCGTACTCCAGGCCGAACACCTCCGTGGTGATCTCGCGCAGCCCCGGCCGGAAGTCGTTGGTGCAGACGTAGCGGGGCTCGTCGAACAGGTCGGCGTGCTCGCCCAGGTAGCGGTCGAAGTGGGAGGCGTCCAGGCCGCCGTAGCTCACCGTGCGCAGGCCGAGCGCGCGCAGCCGGCGCAGCAGTTCGACGGCCCCGTCGAGCAGCCGGACCGGGTGGTCCTGGACGTACGCGTCGCGTTCCTTGAAGTAGACGTCGATGGCCTCCTGCGCGGTCCAGGGCATCCGGGCCGCGTTGGCCATGCCCTGGCCGCCGACCAGTTGGGGCTGGGAGAAGATGCTGCGCTCGACGTCGGCGGTGTAGGTGCCGCCGCGGCTGACGATGAAGTTGTGGATGACGGGGCTGAACGTGTCGTTGAGCAGGACGCCGTCGATGTTGACGGCGGCCAGCTTGAGCTGCTGGAGCTTGTCTACCACGGGTGCTTCCGTTCCTGGGTGTGGATGAGGGGGCGTACGTCGGGGGTGGCGCGGGTGGTGCGGGCGGTCAGTGGCCGACGGTGGCCATGCCCGCGGGGTCGTACCGCTCACCGGACACGGCGCCCGGCGGTACGGCGGCCTCGACGGCGGCCGAATGCGCGGCGGAGAGCTCGACGCCGGCCGCGGCGAGGTTCTCCCGCAGATAGGTCTCGCGGCGGGTGCCGGGGATGGGCACGATGTCCTCACCCCGGGACAGCAGCCAGGCCAGGGCGAGTTGGACGGGTGTGCAGCCGGCGTCGCGGGCGACCTCGCGCAGCCGCTCCACCATCCGGGTGTTCTGCTCCAGGTGCTGTTCCTGGAAGCGCGGGTGCGAGTGCCGGAAGTCGGAGGGGTCGAGGTCCTCGGGGCGGGTGATGGCGCCCGTCAGGAAGCCCCGGCCGATGGGGGAGTAGGCCACGAGCGTGGTCCCGAGGTCCCGCGCGGTGGGCAGGACCTCGTGCTCGACCTCCCGGGTCCACAGCGAGTACTCGGTCTGCAGCGCCGCGATCGGGTGCACGGCGTGCGCCCGGCGCAGGGTGTCGGCGTTGACCTCCGACAGACCGAGGTGGCGGACCTTGCCGGCGGCCACCAGTTCCGCCATGGCGCCGACGGTCTCCTCGATCGGGATGTCGGGGCTGCGCCGGTGCAGGTAGTACAGGTCGACGTGGTCCACGCCGAGCCGCTGCAGCGACGCGTCGATGGCGTGCCGGCAGTACTCGGGGCTGGAGTCGACCTGGCGGCCCGTACGGGGGTCGCTCTCGTCGCGCCGGATACCGAACTTGGTGGCGAGGACCGCCTGGTCCCGGCGGCCGGCGAGCGCGCGCCCGACGAGCCGTTCGTTGTGGCCCTTGCCGTACATGTCGGCGGTGTCGAGGAACGTGACGCCCAGATCCAGCGCCGCCTGGAGCGTCCGCAGGCTCTGCGCCTCGTCGGTGGGGCCGTAGAACTCCGACATGCCCATACAGCCGAGGCCGATGGCCGAGACCGACGGGCCGTCCGTGCCAATCCTGCGTTGCCGCACTGGTGTGTCTCCTCGTACGCGTTCGTGAACCGGTGGCCGACCCTCCGCCGCACTCGGGGGCGCCTCAACGGGCTTCCACGGTCGGCGGGTTGGCGGCCTGTGCCGTCACCATCGTGGCAGCGGGGGCTCCCCCGGGACTCATGTGGCGCTCACGGCCGACGTGAGCGGTGCGTGGGCCGGCGGTGAGCGGAAGCGGAGAGGCCGTTGCCACAGTGAACGTCGCCGGTGGATCACCGAGCCGAGACCGGCCGGCCGACCGACCGGCGGACGGCACGGCACGGCACGGCACGGCATGGAGTGGAGAGGAAGTGCGCAGTGATGGCTAGGGCAGGCGAGGGCCTGAGGGCCGACGGCACCCGGCTGCGGCCGGGCGGCTGTGACGGAGGGCCCGGATGAGCGGGAGCGGTCGCGCGGCCGTGGTCTGCGGGATCGGCGCCTGGGTGCCGCCGACCGCGGTCACCAACGACGCACTGGCCCGGCAGTTGGACACGTCCGACGAGTGGATCCGCAGCCGTACCGGGATCGCGACCCGGCACGTGGTGGATCCCGGCACGGCCACCGGTGACCTCGCCGTCGAGGCCGGACGCCGGGCGCTGAAGTCCGCCGGGACGGACGCCGTCGACGCGGTGGTGCTCGCCACCAGCACCCCGGACCGCCCCTGCCCGGCGACCGCGCCCGAAGTGGCGAGCCGCCTGGGGCTGAGCGGGGTCTGCGCCTTCGACGTCGCCGCGGTGTGCACCGGGTTCGTCTACGCCCTCGGGGTGTCCGCGGGGCTGGTGGCGTCCGGGTTCGCCCGGACGGTGCTGGTCATCGGCGCGGACACGTTCTCCACCATTCTCGACCCGGCGGACCGCACCACCCGGGCGATCTTCGGCGACGGGGCCGGCGCCGTGGTGCTGCGGGCCGGGGAGCCGGACGAGCCCGGGGCGCTGCGCGGGCTGCACCTGGGCAGTGACGGCACGCGCAGCGACCTCATCCAGGTCGCGGCGGGCGGCTCCCGGCAGCGGTCCACCGGATCGCCCGCCGAGGAGGCGGACACCTACTTCACGATGCAGGGCCGCCCGGTCTTCGCCGAGGCCGTACGGCACATGGCCCGGTCCGTGGAGGTGACGGCCGCCGCGCTGGGCGGGACGGCCGCGGACCTCGACCGGATCGTGCTGCACCAGGCCAACGCCCGGATCCTCGCGGCGGTCGCCGAACGGGTCGGTGTGCCGCCCGAGCGGTTCCCGTCCAACATCGGACGGGTCGGCAACACGGTCGCCGCCTCCGTCCCGCTGGTGCTCGCCGACGCGCTCACGGACGGAAGCCTGCTGCCCGGCCAGCGGGTCGTGCTCGGCGGCTTCGGCGGCGGCCTGACCTGGGGATCGGTGGGCCTGGTGTGGCCCGAGGTCTTCCCGCCCTGACCCCCGCCTCCCGACCGCGTCACCCCCCTTTTTTTTCCACGTCGGTTTCCCACCTCGGTCTCCCCGACGTTTTCCCGCGACGCTTTTCCACGACACGGCGGCCGCCGTACGGCCGGACGCCTTCCCACCCTCAGGAGTGCACCGCATGCAGGACATCCAGGAATCCAACGCCTCGCAGCCCGTCGTACAGCGCGTCTCGGCGCTCCTGTCGGGCCACTTCAAGGTCAAGCCGGAGGCGATCACCCCGGGCGTGACCCTGGGCGAGCTGTCCTTCGACTCGCTGGTCCTCATCGAGCTCGGACTCGTCCTGGACAAGGAGTTCGGGGTCCGGACAGAGGACGGGGAGCTCACCGAGGAGCAGACGCTGGACGACGTCGTCGACCTGCTGGCCGCCAAGGGAGCGTCTCTCTGATGGCGGCCGGGAGTCATGACATAGCCGTCACCGGCCTGGGGCTGGTCACCCCGGCGGGGATCGGCGTCGAGGAGAACTGGGAGCGGGTCCTGGCCGGCCGCTCCCGCGCCACCCGCGACGACACCCTCGGCGACCTGTCGGCCGACTTCTCCTGCCGGGTGCCCGGCTTCGACGCGCAGGAACTGCTGGGCGGGTTCGTTTCCTGGCAGCTGGAGCGGTTCGTCCAACTCGCTCTCGTCGCCTCCCGCATGGCCGTCCAGGACGCCGGGCTGGACCCCGAGAGCTGGGACGGCACCCGCGTCGGTGTCGTGCTCGGCAACTCCCTGGGCGGAGCGGCCACCCTGGAGGAGCAGCACCGCACGCTCGCGGACGAAGGGCCGGGCCGGGTCTCGCCGTTGCTCGTGACCAGGTACATGCCGAACATGCTCGCCGGGTACGTGGCGATCGACTGCGGGGCCCGCGGCCCCAGCCTGGTGACCACCACCGCCTGCGCCTCGGGTGCCACGGCCGTCGGCACGGCCCGGGACCTGCTGCGCGCGGGCGCCTGCGACATCGTGCTGGCCGGCGCCAGCGAGTCGGCGCTCACCCCGACGGTGATGGCCGGGCTGTGCCGCATGGGCGCCCTGGCGAAGTCCGGGCGGGAACCCGAGTACGCCGGCAGGCCGTTCGACGCGGAGCGGGACGGGTTCGTGGCCGCCGAGGCCGCCGGTGTCCTGGTGCTGGAGCGCGCCGCCGACGCCCGGGCCCGCGGTGCCCGGATCCGGTCGCTGGTCAGCGGCTACGGCGCCTCCTCCGACGCGCACCACGCGACGGCTCCCCATCCAGGGGGCGAGGGCATCGAGCGGGCGTTGCGGGCGGCGCTCGCGGACGCCGACGTCGCACCGTCGCAGGTGCGGCACGTCAACGCGCACGGCACGGCCACACCGATGAACGACCTCGTCGAGGGCACCATGCTCGGGCGGGTCGTCGGCGGTGCGGCGGCGGTGACGTCCACCAAGGGGGTCACCGGCCACGCCCTGGCCGCGGCCGGCGCGATCGAGGCCGCGTACACCGTCCTGGCCGTGCAGCACGGGACCATCCCGCCCACGGCCAACCTCAAGAACCCCGACCCGGCCCTCGACCTGGACCTGGTCGCCGGTGAACCCCGCACGACCCGCGTGGACGTGGCGGTCAGCACCTCGCTCGGCTTCGGCGGCCACAACGCCGCGCTGGTCTTCACCGCGGCCTGACCCACCATCAGGAGACAAGCAGACAAGGAGACAACGATGAACCGCTCGGTCTTCGTCACCGGCGGCAACCGCGGCATCGGCCACGCCGTCGCCCGGGCCTTCGCCGACGACGGCGACAAGGTGGCCGTCAGCCACCGGACAGGGAGCCCGCCGGAGGGTGTGCTCGGCGTCGAGGCGGACGTCACCGAGCCGGACGCGCTGGAACGCGCGATGCGGGAGGCGGAGGCCGCGCACGGCCCCGTCGAGGTCCTGGTGGCCAACGCCGGCATCACCCGCGACCGGCCGATGCTGCGGATGTCGGACGACGACTTCGACGACGTGCTGCGCACCAATCTGACCGGAACGTTCACCGCCGTGCGGGCCGCGGTGCGCGGCATGCTGCCCGCGCGGCGCGGCCGGATCGTCCTGGTCTCCTCGGTGCTGGGGTTCCTCGGCGCTCCCGGCCAGACCAACTACGCCGCCTCCAAGGCGGCTCTGCCGGGCCTCGCCCGTTCCCTGGCCTGGGAGCTCGGGGACCGGGGCATCACCGTGAACGTGGTCGCGCCCGGCATCATCGCCACGGACATGACCGCGGGCCTGTCCGACCGGCGGATGAGCGGCGTCATGGGGATGACCCCGCTCGGCCGGCCCGGCACCGTGGACGACGTGGTGGCCGCGGTCCGCTTCCTGGCCAGCGCGGAGGCCGGCTACATCACCGGCGCCGTCCTCCCCGTCAGCGGCGGACTGGGCATGGGCTTGTGAGGGACGGGAGCACGGGCCGCGCGGACGGGGGCACGCCCCGCACGGCGGCCCCCGCGCACCGCCTGACGAGCGTGCTGCGTCCCGCGGCCGGCCCGGGCCCGCGCGTCGTCGTATTCCCGCACGCCGGGGGCGGCGCGCTCCGCTACCGGGAGGTGCTGGCGCCGCTCCCGCCCGAGGTCGAGATCGTCGGCGTCACCCTGCCCGGCCGGGAGCACCGCGCGGCTCTCGCGCCCCGCACGACGCTCGCCCGGGTCGTCGCCGACCTCACGGCGGAGCTGGCGGAGCCGACGGAGCCCCGGACGGCCGCCGAGCGGCCCACCGTTCTCTACGGCCACAGCCTGGGCGCGCTGCTGGCCCTCCTCGTCGCGCACGCGGGACGGGTGCGCTGCGACGCGCTGGTGGTGTCCTGTTCGATGCCCGGCCGCCGGGCCTTCCCGCGGCCGGAACTCCTGGGCGGTCGCGAGGGTCTGTCGGCGGTTCTGGCGCGGCACGGGCTGTCCCCGGACGCCCTGGACGACCCCTCGCTGTCCCCAGGACGCAGCGCCCTCGCCCATGACCTGGCCCTCGCCCAGGAGGCGCTGATCGCCGTGGACGGGCTGCGCGCCGACGTGGCGCTGACCGCGCTGGCGGGCGATCAGGACCCGCTCGTCCCGTCGGCCGTACTGCCGCTCTGGGCCCGGCTGACCGGTGGCGCGTTCCGGTCGCGGGTGATCGAGGCCGGCCACTTCCTTCCGTTCACGGCGGCCGGCCAGGAGGCCGTGCTGGAGGAGGTCGGGGCGTTCCTCCGCCTCCGGCCGGCCGGCCCCCGGGCGGGACTCACCTCCTGACGGACTCCGCCATGAGCTTCGGTCGGCCCGGCAGCACGTCGGCCGGAGCCTCGTCGCTGGCGAGAATGCGCTCCTGCAGGCCCCGCAGCCGGTGCGAGGGTTCCAGGCCCACCCCGTCGGCGAGCGCGGCGCGGGCCCGCTGGTAGGCGGTGAGCGCGTCGTTGCGGCGGCCCGAGAGGTACAGCGCGAGCATCAGATACTCGTAGAGCACCTCGTCGTAGGGGTCCAGGGCGACCAGCGCGTGGAGTTCGCCGACGACCTCGGCGTAGCGGTGCAGCCGCAGATCCAGGGCGAGACGCTGGGTGAGCGCGGTCTTGCGGTCCTCCTCCAGGCGCCGGACATGGGCCTGCAGGACGGGGCCCGCCGGCACGTCCGCCAGGGGGGCGTCGCGCCACAGGTTGAGCGCGGCGTTCAGCAGGGCGGAAGCCTCGGTGAAGTCCCCCTGGGCCTCGGCGGCGCCCGCCTGGGCGACGAGACCGTGGTGCCGGACCACGTCGAACTGGTCTCCCGGCACGTCCAGCCGGTAGCCGGTCGGTTCGGTGACCAGGGTCTGCTTCGCGGCACGGTCGGCGTCGCCGAGTTGGGCGCGCCCGATGCCCTTGCGGATCCACATGACGCAGTTCTGGATGCCGGTGGAGGCGCTCCTGGGAGCGTCCAGGTCCCACAGCTCGCGTTCGATCGTGGCGCGTTGCACCACCCGCCCGCGGCTGAGGACGAGCATCGCCATCAGCTTCTTCGCCTTCACCGCGGTCGGGACCACCGAACTGCCGTTCACCGTGACCCGGAGTGGTCCGAGCACTCTGGCGATCATGGTCATTCCTCCTTGTCCGGTGGCCGAACGAGTAACCCAAGCATGTGTATCAGTTCATTCATGTATCCGAAGCCACTTTTGACGTTACGTTAGCGCGAATTTTTGTTGCACGCTGCATCGATGCCGTGGTCGATTTCTCACTGATGTTCCTGTTTACTCGTGTCCGCTCCGAGTCGGAGGGGTCGTCTCCCGGCCGAAGATCGTCGGCCACCGATAATCCCCCGACAGATCGATAGTCTCCAGTATATTTTTGGATGCCGAACCAGCTAGCGACGGGGGCGATGCGTGTGAGTGGCACGGCACAGACAGCGGTCATCGGGATGGGGTGCCGGTTCCCGGGAGCCGACGACGTCGAGGCCTACTGGCGGCTTCTCCTGGACAACACCGACGCCGTCACGCCCGTACCCGCGGACCGGTTCGACCCGACCGGCCCGCAGGGACCCGAGGCGGCGCCGTCAGCCCGCGCCGACTCCCCGCACGGCGGCTTCCTCGACGACCCCTTCGGCTTCGACGCCGCCTTCTTCGGCATCGCCCCGCGCGAAGCGCTCGCCATGGACCCGCAGCAGCGGCTCCTCCTGCACGTCGTGTGGGAGGCGCTGGAGAACGCGGGAGTGCGCCCCTCCTCGCTGGCGGGCAGCTCCACCGGGGTGTTCGTGGGGCAGGCGACCGCCGAGTACGGGGAACAGGCCGGCGACGCGCCCGTGGACGTGCACGGCATGGCGGGCGCCCGGCTGCGCGCCGTCACCGCGGGCCGGGTGTCGTTCGCGCTGGACCTGCGGGGCCCCAGCCTGGTCGTGGACACCGCCTGCTCCTCCTCCCTGGTGGCGGTGCACCTGGCCCGGCAGAGCCTGCTCAGCGGCGAGAGCGACCTGGCCGTCGCCGCCGGGGTGAACCTGATCATGTCGCCCGACGACGCGGTCACCTACTCCCGCGGGGGGATGCTCGCCCCCGACGGCCGCTGCAAGTTCGCCGACGCCTCCGGTGACGGCTTCGTGCGCAGCGAGGGCGTCGGCGCCGTGATCCTCAAGCGGCTGGACGACGCCCTGCGCGACGGCGATCCGGTGCTCGCCGTGCTGCGCGGCAGCGCCGTCACCAACGACGGCGCCGGCAGCGGCCTCCTGCTCCAGCCCGCCGTGCCGGGCCAGACCCGCATGCTGGACGCCGCCTGCCGCAGCGCGGGCATCACCCCCGGCCGGCTCGACTACCTGGAGGCCCACGGCACCGGCACCCGCGTCGGCGACGCGGTGGAGCTGCGGGCCCTCGCCGACGTGCTGCGCGAGGACCCGACGGCCCGCCGTCCGCTGCGCGTCGGCTCGGTGAAGACCAACATCGGACACACCGAGGCCGCCGCCGGGATCGCCGGCCTGATCAAGGCCGTCCTGATCACCCGGCACGGCGTGATCCCCGCCTCACTGCACCAGCGTTCACCGCACCCGGTCCTCGCCGAGCCGGGCGTGCCGCTCGCGGCCGTCCCGCGCAACACCCCGCTGGAGCCGGCCGGCGAGGCCGCCGTCCTCGGCGTGTCCTCCTTCGGCCTGTCGGGCACCAACGCGCAGGTGATCGTGGGCGGTCACCCCGAGACAGCCCCGGGCCGGGCCCCGCGGACGAGCCGTCCCGCACGGCGACGGGACGCGGAGGAGCCCCGCTTGCTCCTGCTCAGCGCCCGCACCCCCGACTCGCTGCGCCGACTCGCGGAACGCTACGCGGCCCACCTGGAGCCCGGGGGCGCCGGGCACGCCCACCGACTGGACGCCCTGTGCCGCGCCGCCGCCACCCGCCGCGACGTCCACCCGCACCGCCTGTGGGCCGTCGGCGCCACCCACGAGGAACTCGCCGCCACCCTGCGCGCCCTGGCGCGCGGTGAGGAGAGCGCCGACGGCGGCTTCGGCGAGGCGCCCTTCGACGGGGACCGCCGCGTCGCCTTCGTCTTCCCCGGGCAGGGCGCGCAGTGGCGGGGCATGGCGCGTCGCCTGCTGGAGCAGGACGCGGACTTCCGCCGGACCATGGCCGAGTGCGACGCCGCCGTCCGCGCGGAACGGGGCTGGTCCGTGATCGAGGTCCTGACCGGTGAGCGCGGTGAGGCCGGTGAGCGCGGTGAGGCCGGTGAGGCTGGTGAGGGCGGCGGGGACGGCGCGGAGCCCTGGCGGGACGTGGCCGTCGTCCAACCGCTGCTGTGGGCCGTCCAGGTCTCGCTGGCGGCGGCACTGCGCGCCAAGGGGGTCGAGCCCGCCCTCTGCCTCGGCCACAGCATGGGCGAGGTGGCGGCCGCTCGGACGACGGGCGCGCTGTCGACGCGGGACGCGGCGGCGGTGATCTGCCGGCGCAGCGCCCTGATGGCCCGGCTCGCCGGGCGTGGGGCGATGCTCGTCGTCGACCTCGACGCGGACGAGGCCGCCCGTGCCGCCGCGCCCCATGCCGGCGCCGTGTCGGTGGCCGCCCGCAACGCCCCCCGTTCCACGGTCCTCGCCGGTGAGTCCGAGGAACTGACGCGCCTGGCCGCCCGGCTGGAGCGGGACGACGTCCCGTGCCGTCGCGTGAAGGTCGACGTCGCCTCCCACTCCCCGCTGATGGACGAGGTGCTGGCGGATCTGCGCACCGCCCTCCCCGGCCTCACGCCCCGCCGCGGCACGGTGGAGATGCTGTCCACCGTCCGGTGCGCGCCGGTCGACGGCACCGAGCTGGACGCCGACTACTGGGCCGCCAACCTGCGCGAACCCGTGCGCTTCGTGGACGCCGTCCGGGAGGCCGCCGGGCCGCAGGACACCGTCTTCGTGGAGATCAGCCCCCATCCCCTGCTCACCCAGGCCGTCGACGACGTCCTGGACGAACGCGGCGGGCAGCCGTCCGCCGTGGCGACGCTCAAGCGCGGCCAGCCCGAACCCGAGAGCCTGCTGCGCGCGCTGGGCCGGATCTTCGCGCGGGGCGGACGCGTCGACCGGGACCGCTGCTACGGAAGCGGCGGCCAGGACCCGGAGGCCTTCGTTCCGCTGCCCACGTACGCCTGGGACATCGAGCGGTTCCGCCGCGCCCCGGCCGCGACCGCCCCGTCCGCCCGTCCCGCGCACGAGTTCCCCCTTCTCGACCTCGGGCTGCCCGCGATGGGGGCCGCGGTGCGCGGCGCGGACGGGGCCTCGGTGCCCGCGGTGCTGTACCTGGAGGCGGCGCGCCGGGCCGCCCACGACGCCGTCGGCGGCCGGGACTGCGCGCTCGCCGACGTCGAGTTCGCCTCCCGGCCGCTGGACCTGGAGCGCGCGCGGAACGCCGCCGTGCGGGTGGACCTCACCGCCCTGCCCGGCCAGGGGGAGTTCGCCTTCACCGTCACCGCCGCGCGCACCGAGGACGGCCGGGACGGCGACGTCCTGCTGACCGGACGGCTCCTGACGGCGAGTGGGCCGGCGCCGGACGGCGAGGCCGAGCGCGGACGGGGCCGGGAGGCGCTCGACGACGCGCTGACCCGGTGCGGGGAGTACGTGCCCGCCACCGAGTTCTACCGGCGCGTCCGGGCCCGGGGCCTGGCGGTCGACGACGCGCTGCGCACGGCCGCCCAGCTGTGGCTCGCCGACGGCGAGAGCGTCACCCGGATGCGCGGAGCGACCGGGCGGGTCCCCGGCTCCGGCACCGCCGCGGCGCTGGAGGCGGCCCTGCTGACGATGACGGCCACCTGGCCGGGGGCTGCCGCCGCGGGCCCGTCCGGCTCCTTCCTGCCGGTGTCCTTCGGCCGGGTCCACGTCGCCGACGCCGGAGCGCTGGGCGACGACCACTGGGTCCTGGCCCGCCGCACCCCCGCTCCCGGGGGTGGCGAGGCGCACTGCGACGTCCGGCTCCTCGCGCCGGACGGGCGGCTGATAGCCGAGTTCCTCGGCATCCGCCTGCGCCCGCTCCCGCCGCGCACGGCGTCGCGGGCGCGGGAGGCGGCCGGTGCCGCGGGCCGGCCGGCCGGGAGCGGGCACGGGGGCACCGCAGGCCCGGTCGCGGAGGCGCCCGCCGTCCCCGGTCGCCGCGCCGTCCGGGGCGGAGCAGCCCACACCGCCACGGGCCGGTCACCGGCCACCCGTGGCGCGCTCGCGCACGACGTGCCCCACCAGCCCCGTACGCGGCACGCCCACACCGGCCCCGCGGCCGCCGTGCCGTCCCAGCCCCGGGCGCGGGAGGTCTCCGACGCCGACGTGCTGCGGCACGCGGCGACCGTGCTCGGCGTCCCGTCCTCGCGACTGGACGCGCGCCGGTCGCTGCGCAGCCTGGGCCTGGACTCGCTGCTGGCCGCGGAGCTCAGGACACGGCTGCACCAGTACCTCGGCGTGGACGTCACGGCCCGGCGGCTGCTCGGGCCCGAGCCGGTCGGGGACATCGCGGCCTCCGTGGCCACGGTGGTATGTAGCCTCTGATGCATTCATGTACTGTGGTATAAATTTTGAGGCCGGGGGATCTCACAGAGCCGTGAGAAGTGAGGAGCACATGACCGTCGAACCGACCCCCCTCGGGCGCCGTGAACGCAGCAAGCAGCGGATCAGGGACCGCATCTACACCTCCGCACTCACCCTGTTCGCCGAGCAGGGCTACGACGGCACGACGATCGACCAGATCGCCGAGCACGCGGACGTGGCGCGCGGGACCTTCTTCAACTACTTCCAGCGTAAGGAAGACCTGGTCACCGCCTGGGCGGAGGCCCGCAAACAGCGTCTGGAAGCGTGCATGGAGGCGTCCCTGCACGCCCGCGACGACGGCGTCACGGTCCATCTGGAACGCTGCATGCTGGCCCTGGCCGAGTTCAACGAGACGGAGCGGGAGATCACGTCCGCGATGCTCCAGGCCTGGGTGAAGGCGGGGCGCCCGCTGCTGGAGGAGCCCTACGCGGGGCAGGTGTTCGCGACCATCATCGAGCTGGGGCGCGAGCGTGGAGAGATCGCCGTCGACATCGACCCCATGCGGGTCGGCAACATCCTGCGCGACTCCTATCTGGGCCTGCTCTACCGCTGGTCCCAGAGCCCGGAACCCCGCGTCCCGCTCCACATCGAACTGCGCGAGGTGCTGCGCATCCTGCTCTCCGGGATCCTGTCCTACTCCCGGCCGGCGACGCCGGTGAGGTGAGACCGGACGGGGCGGGCCGACCTGCCCGCCCCGCGGGGCTCACGCGCGGCGTGGTGAGGCCAGGGCGTATCTCGTGCCTGTCCTCGGGTCCGTGTGTTCGCTCACCTGCCAGCCTGCCTTGTCCAGGGTCGCCGCGCAGGCCCGGAGCCCCGCCGCCTCCCTCTCGTGGATCGCCACCGCCTCCGGCTGCGGGGTCGCGCGGACGCGGTAGCCGTCGCCCGGCGCCTCTCCGGTCGCCGGGCGGTGGCCCGCGGCCTCCAGGGCCAAAGCGGCGGCCCGTACCAGGTTCGTGCGCTCCCAGGCGCACGGGCGGTCCGTGGCGGCGTCCGGGTTGGTCATGCGACGCAGCTCCACCAGACCCTCCCAGGCCGTACGCACGTCGCGCCGGCGGGCGGGGCTCGTGTCGTCCGACTCCTCGCCGCCCACACGCGCGGTGAACACGCCGGAGCCGGAGCCGGAGCCGGAGCCGGAGCCGGAACCGGAGTCGGAGTCGGTGTCCATGGTCGCGCTCGCGTCCGCGCGGGTGTCCTCCGTGGGCGACTCCCGTATGCGGTGGCCCGCCGGCGTCAGGAAGTACGCGTGGGGCGGGCGCGGATGCCGGAAGGCCAGGCCCCCTTTCACCAGCGCCGCCAACTGCGCCTCCGTACCGCGCAGCCGGCCCGTGACCGGATCCGCGGCCTCGATCACGCGTCGCTGCGCCGCACTCGGTCGTCCCGTCATCCCGCCTCCCCTTCCCCGTCGATCGAAGGCTACGGCCGAGGTCCGACAACGCCGCCCGCGTCGGCCGCGCCCGACGAAGAAACCCCGTTGCGGGCCGGTGGCGCCCGAGGGCATCGTCGTCCTGTGATCGAACTGCGCTCTCTCAGTCCCGACGAGTGGCCGGTGTGGCGTGAGCTGCGGCTCGCCGCGCTCGCCGAGGCGCCGTACGCCTTCGGGTCGACGCTCGCCGAATGGCAGGGGGAGAACGACCGGGAGGAGCGGTGGCGGGCCCGGCTGGCCATCCCCGGTTCGTACAACGTCGTCGCGGTCGGTGCGGGCGGCCGGGCGCTCGGGATGGCCAGCGGGGTCCCCGACGAGCGTCCGGGCGCCGCCGAGGTGATCTCGATGTGGGTCGGTCCCGAGGCCCGGGGCCACGGGGTGGGAGACCTCCTCGTCGGCGAGATCGCGCGGTGGGCTGCCGCCGACGGGAACGCCACCAGCCTGCGGCTGTCGGTGATGCCGGACAACCGCGCGGCCATCGCGCTCTACGAGCGCCACGGCTTCAGGGACACCGGAGAACCGGGCGACCTGCTGCCGGACGGCGTGCGCAGGGAACTGGTCATGGCCAAGGCCCTCGATCCCACACGGGCGTAGGCGTCCCCTCGCGGAAGATCCGGACCCCGTCGGTCAGTGGCCGTCGGAACAGGCCTCGGGCCGTACGTTCCAGCCGGACACGACATGGCGGCGATGCTCCGTCCCCAGACGGCTGATCGTCCCGGTGGACAACTGGAACAGGGCCCCCGCCGACGCGGGCAGCCCGAGCCGCCGGGCCGTCAGCACGCGCAGGAAGTGCCCGTGCGACACGACGACCACGCTGCCCTCCGCGTCACCGAGCGCCGCGTCGACCTTCGCGAGCACCCTCTCCGCACGCTCCCCGACCTCCTCGGCGCTCTCGCCGGGATGTTCCGGCGGCCCGGGCGCGACCCCGTCCCGGAACAGGAACCAGTCCGGCTGGGTCCGGTGGATCTCGACGGTCGTGATCCCCTCGTAGCCCCCGTAGTCCCACTCCGCCAGGTCCGCGTCGATCCGCGCCCCGCCGATCCCGGCCAGCCGCGCCGTCTCGACGGCACGCTGAGCCGGGCTGACGAACGCCGCCGCGATGTGGTGCCGCGCGATCAGCGGGGCGAGCCGGCGCGCCTGCTCGCGGCCGTTGTCGGTCAGCGCGATGTCGGTCCAGCCCGTGTGCCGCCCGGACAGCGACCATTCGGTCTCGCCATGCCGCACGAGAAGGAGATCGCCCACGCCTGCTCCCTGCCCTCGCCTCCAGGTCCGCTCCCCAGCACGGTGACACGACCGGAGGCGGGGCGCAGCCCGGACTGAGCCAGACGGCCGCGCCCCGCCTCCGGTCAGCGCTCGGTGGCGTAGGAGACGAACGCCGCCCACTCGGTGGCGTCGAAGGCGAGCCGCGGTCCGGTCAGGTTCTTGGAGTCGCGGACGTGGATCGTCTTCGGGGTGACGGCCACTTCCACGCACTCCGGGCCGTCGTTCGAGCTGTAGCTGCTCTTGAACCACTCCAGAGCCGTCACCGTGCTCCCTCCAGCCTGCTGCGCGTCAGTGCTTGGTGGTGTACGAGACGAATGCTGCCCAGCCGGTGGCGTCGAAGGTGAGCTGTGGTCCGGTCAGGTTCTTGGAGTCGCGGACGTGGATCGTCTTCGGGGTGATGGCCACCTCTACGCAGTCCGGGCCATCGTTGGTGCTGTAGCTGCTCTTGAACCAGTTCAACTCGGATCCGTGACCAGCCGAGGCGTGCACGCTCATGTCTCTCCAAGGATGTCCTCGATGAAGCCCAGCGACTCGCGCGGAGTGAGGGCCTGAGAACGGATGATGCCATAGCGGATCTCAAGGACCGCGATCTCCTTGGGGTTGGAGATGAGACGACTGACGAGCTGGACTTCGTTGTGCGCCACAGTCCTTCCCTCCTTGAGTCGCAGCAGTTTGAACGACCCCGCGAGACCCGCGTGCTCTTCGCGATTCGTGGGCATCACCTGGATCCCCACATTCCGTCGCTGGCCCATCTCCAGCATGTGCTCAAGCTGCCTCCGCATCACCATCTTCCCCCCGATGGGGCGACGCAGCGTCGCCTCTTCCTGAACGAAGTTGAAGACGGGGGCCGATGGCCGGTCAAACAGGCCTTGGCGTGCCAGTCGCGCGGCGACGAGCTGTTCCACCTTGTCCTCGGAGAGAGGTGGACGGCGCGTCTCGTACAGTGCCCTGGCATGCTCCGGCGTCTGTAGCAGGCCGTGGACGACAGAGTTGTCGTACGCGCAGATCTCAACCGCCCCCTCCTCCACCTTCGCCAGATCCCGAACCTTCTTCGGGTACTTCGCCTCCTCCACGTCCCTCTTCAGGGCCGTGATCATCCCGCCCGCCTGCAGTACCTGGTCCGCCCGCTCCAGGAAGACGGCCTTCGGGGCCCTCCGCCCCCGTTCCACCGAGGACACCTGCTCCTCGCTGTACCCGATGGCCGACCCGAGGTCGGCCTGGGTCATGCCCACCCGCTCGCGGTACATCTTGATGACCTTGCCGACGGCCCGCAGTACCCCCGAGGACTCCTCGTCCCAGTCGTACGGCTCCGTACCGTCGTCGGCCGGTGACGACCCCTGCCCCATAGCGCCCATGCGCCGCACCTCCTCGTGCTGCCCGTACTCAACTCCTCCATGCCCGCCGTGTAACGCGTCGTAGCCCGGACAACACCGGACAGCAACCGGACACTTCACACTGAGTACTGCCGTCGCTACTGGCCAGAGTAGGGTCGGGTGGCCACGCTGGGTGATGTGAACGCAGACATCGCCTCCGCCCCGGCGGCGCGCCCCGACCCCTCCGCCCCCGCACGCCACTTCACCATCAGCCTCTCGGCCACCCCCAGAGGCGCGCGCCTCGCGCGTCACCTGGCCGCGGAGCAACTGGACAAGTGGGGACGGCCGTACGGCACCGGGGCCAACGACACCGTCACCCTGCTCGTCTCGGAGCTCGCCTCGAACGCCGTACGGCACGGCAGGGTGGTGGGGCGGGACTTCCGGTTGCGTCTGACCCTCTACCCCGAGAGCGCCACGCTCCGTGTCGAGGTGACGGACGCGCGCCCCGGCCGCCGACCGCCCGGCCCGGGGAACCTGACGCCGGTCGCAGCCGACAGGGAGGGAGGTCGGGGACTCCTCGTCGTCGAGGCGCTGGCCACCCACTGGGGGGCGACCAGCTCGGACCCCTACACCAAGACCGTCTGGTGCGAGATCGCCCTCGACTAGCGGCCTACTGGCGGTACCCGCTCAGGAAGCGGCCGATGCGGCCGATGGCCGCCTCCAGGTCGTCCGCGTGGGGCAGGGTCAGGATGCGGAAGTGGTCGGGCGTCGGCCAGTTGAAGCCGGTGCCCTGGACGACCTGGATCTTCTCGCGCAGAAGGAGGTCCAGGACGAACTTCTCGTCGTCGTGGATCGGGTGCACCTTCGGGTCGATGCGCGGGAACGCGTACAGCGCGCCCTTCGGCTTGACGCAGGTGACGCCGGGGATCTCGTTGAGCTTCTCCCAGGCGCGGTCGCGCTGTTCGCGCAGCCGGCCGCCCGGCGCGGTCAGCTCGCCGATGGTCTGGCGGCCTCCCAGTGCGGCCTGGATCGCGTACTGCGCGGGGGCGTTGGCGCACAGCCGCATGGAGGCCAGCATCGTCAGGCCCTCCACGTAGTCGCGCGCGTGCTGCTTCGGGCCGCTCACCACCAGCCAGCCGGAGCGGAAGCCCGCCACCCGGTGGGTCTTCGACAGGCCGCAGAAGGTGAGGACGACGAGGTCGGGGGCGAGGGCGGCGGCCGAGTGGTGCAGGGCGTCGTCGTAGAGGATCTGGTCGTAGATCTCGTCGGCGAAGACCATCAGGCCGTGCCTGCGGGCGAGGTCGAGGATGCCCTCCAGGACCTCCTTCGGGTAGACCGCGCCCGTGGGGTTGTTGGGGTTGATGATGACCACGGCCTTCGTGCGGTCCGTGATCTTCGACGCCATGTCGTCCAGGTCCGGGTACCAGTCGGCCTGTTCGTCGCAGCGGTAGTGCACCGCGCGGCCCCCGGCGAAGGTCGTCACCGCCGTCCACAGGGGGTAGTCGGGGGCCGGGATGAGGATCTCGTCGCTGTCCTCCACCAGCGCCTGCACCGCCATCGAGACGAGTTCGGAGACGCCGTTGCCGAGGAAGACGTCGTCCACGCCGACGTCGATGCCCCGCTCCTGGTAGCGCTGGGCCACGGCGCGGCGGGCGGAGAGGATGCCGCGGGAGTCCGTGTAGCCGTGTGCCTGGGGGAGCATCCGGATCATGTCCTGGAGGATCTCCTCGGGCGGCTCGAAGCCGAAGAGCGCGGGGTTGCCGGTGTTCAGGCGCAGCACGCTGTGGCCCGCCTTCTCCAGCGCGTCGGCGTGCTCGATCACCGGGCCCCGGATCTCGTAGCAGACCTCGCTGAGCTTGCTCGACTGCCGGAACTCCATGAGACGCTTCCCCTCCGCCGACCGTTGATGCTTGGTTTTACCAAGTGGCAGCTTGGAAAGTCCAACAACGCGTCTAGACTGCGTCCCATGTCACCTCGCCGAAGCTACGACCAGCACTGCTCCACGGCCCGCGCGCTGGACGCCGTCGGTGACCGCTGGACCCTTCTGATCGTCCGGGAGCTGCTGGCGGGACCGCGCCGCTACACCGACCTGCACGCGGACCTGCCCGGGGTGAGCACGGACGTCCTGGCGTCCCGGCTGAAGGACATGGAGCGCGACGGGATCGCCACGCGCCGCCGGCTTCCCCCGCCCGCGGCGGCCTCCGTGTATGAACTCACCCCGCGCGGACGGGACCTGCTGCCGGTGCTCCAGGCGCTCGGGGGCTGGGGAGCGGCCGTGCCGGCCGAGCGCAGCCCGACGGACGCGGTGCGCGCGCACTGGCTCGCGCTGCCGCTGCTGCGCCTGATCGAGGGGAACGCGGGGCGCGGGCAGCAAGGGCTCGTCGAAGTCCGTCTGGACGAAGGGGTGTTCCACCTGTGGGTGGGCGCCGGGGAGGGGGCGGCGTACGGCGACGGCGCCGCGCCGCGTGAGCCCGACCTCCGTCTGGACCTCGACATGGACACGTGTGCGCGGCTCGGTGGCGGGGATCTGACGCTCGATCAGGCCGTGCTGGACGGCATGGTGGTGATGGCGGGGGAGGGTGCCCTCGCCGACGCGCTGCGCGGGCGACCGCTCCCCGCCGCGCCCACGTCCGCGAGCTGAGCCGACCCAGTCGGGGCGAGTCGAGTCAAGTCGTATCGAGCCGCGCCAAGTTGTGCGAAGGCCCGCCGTACCGGACGGTTACGGCGGGCCTCTCGCGGGGGGCGGGGGCGGGTCAGGCGCCCGGCGGTAGCCGGTGGGGCCGTCCCGAGCCGCGCGTCAGCGCGTAGCCGCCGATCCCGGCCAGCGCCGCGAGGACGCCGCCGAGCGCGGTCCACACCCAGCGGTCCGACCACCAGCCGGAGGCCCAGCCGTCGTCGGGCTTGAGCGAGAACAGCTTGGCCGACTTCTTGCCGTCGGAGTCCTGCGAGGTGGTCGCGATGCCCGGCACCACCGGCTGGGACAGCGAACCGTCCACCGCCGCCGCGCCACCCATGTCCTTGGAGTCCACCTGGACCTGGGCGTTCGCGGGCTGTCCCAGGTCGGCCGAGCCGAGGTCCACGGCCGTCAGCCGGATGTAGTACGTGCCCGGCAGCGGGGCGTCGTCCCACGGCTCGGCCCAGGAACGGACCGTGCGCAGCGTGCAGGACAGGTCGACGGACGTCGCGTCCTGGGCGGCGGTGCGGGTCTGCACGCCGTACTGGCAGGCCTGACGGCGCCGCAGACCGTCGTACACGTCCACCTGCCAGGTCTGCGTGCCGCCGCGCGACGTCGACGGCAGCTTCACCGTCGCCTTCACGGTGGGCCGTTGACCGGAGTCCGCCGGGAACGACCAGTACAGGTAGTCGCCGGTGGAGGCGTTCGCCGTGGCCTGCTGCCCCTGCGTGATCTCCGTCGCCGTACGGAACGACGTACCGGCCGAGGTCGGCGCGGCGCTGTCGCCCGACGGGCTCGCGGAGGGCGAGGGGTCGTCGGCGGCGGCCGGGGAGGCGGCGACGGCGAGCGCGGCGCCCGCCAGCAGGGCGGCCGCGGTCACGGCCCGCCCGAGCCGCGAGACACCCCGCGGCCGCTCACCCGCCGGACGGTCGTACATCAGTCGGTCACCCATCAGTCGGCCACCCATCAGTTGGTCCTCCAGACCGCGATCCGCCAGCGCGACACCCAGCCCCACACCAGACCCGCGAGGAATCCGATGAGGACCAGCGTGCCGAGCAGCCACCAGCCGCGTCCGAGACCGAAGGACGCCACGTCCGCCGCCTGGTCGGGACCGTCGACGACGTCGACCGTCAGCTCCATCGGCAGACCCGGCGTGGTCTTCACACCGGCCGCCGGGGAGAAGGAGTTGGCGACCTGGAGGCAGACCGTCTCGGCGGGCGCGTCCTCGTCGTCGCTCTCCGCCTTCGGGTAGCGCAGCCCCGTCGACATCGCGTCGGTGCGGCCGGAGCCCGTCGACTCGCCGCGCACGATCTCACGCCCGTGCGTGGTCAGCGCCCGCATCGTCACCCCGTAGTCCGGGTTGACCTGCCGGTCGTCCGAGACGCTCACCGAGGCGCGCAGTTCCTGACCGGGCTTCACCTCGACCCGGTAGAAGCGGTGCTGCGCGAACTCCTCGCGGTCCGTGAACAGACCGGACTTGAGGGTGGGGGCCGTGGCGCACTGCGCGGTGCCGTCCACGGCGACCGGGGTGACCACCTTGTGCGCCGTCCGGTCCACCAACTGGTTGACCTTGTCGGAGAGCTGCTCCTTGTGCTGTACCGAGGTGTAGGTGCCGCCGGTGGCCTCGGCGATGCAGCTCAGCTGCTTGTTCAGCTTGGCGTCCGGGACCAGGCCCAGCGTGTCGATGGTGAGCCCGATGCCCTTGGCGGCTATCTCCCGGGCCACCTCGCAGGGGTCCAGCGGAGCGCAGGTGTCCTCGCCGTCGCTGATCAGGACGATACGGCGCGTGCCGTTGCCGCCGCCCAGGTCGCCGGCCGCCTTCAGCAGGGCGGGTCCGATCGGTGTCCAGCCGGTGGGCTGCAGCGTGGCCACGGCCGACTTGGCCTGGTCACGGTTGAGCGGCCCCACCGGGTAGAGCTGCGCGGTGTCCTTGCAGCCCGTCTGGCGGTCGTTGCCCGGGTAGTTGGCCCCCAGCGTCCGGATGCCGAGCTGCACCTCCTGCGGCGTCGAGTCCACGACCTCGTTGAAGGCCTGCTTGGCCGCGTCCATGCGGGAGCCACCGTCGATGTCCTTGGCCCGCATGGAACCGCTGACGTCGAGAACGAGATCGACCTTGGGCGCGTCCTGGGCGGTCGTCTCGTCGGCGACGGCGCCCGCGGGGACCGCCATCCCGGCCGCCAGGGCGGCGAGCAGGGCGCAGACCCCGACAGCCAGCCGTTTACTTGTGATCATCGGCGGATCTTATTGACCGGAGGGGCGGGCTCCAAAACCGGTGGTCACATGTGCGCCTCAGGCCAGGGGGTTCGGCAGCAGGGTCCACTGGTCTCCCGGCTGCCGGGGCGACAGCCGCATGAGGGTCAACGCCTTGGTGGGCAGCGGGGCTTCGCGCAGCGCCGCCGCGTCGGGGGTGCGCGGCAGATCCCCGGCGGCCCCCGCGAGCGCCGCCCGCAGAGCCTCGGCCGAACCCGCCGTGGACGCCAGCGCCCCCGCCACGAGCGAACCGAACAGCTTGCGGCGCAGGGCCGTTTCGTCGTCCGTGACGATCCGGGCGGGCAACTCCGGGGCGGTCACGCCGTGTCGGGCGAGGCGGGCCGGGCTCACCCGGATGTCGGCGAGGTCGCGGTAGACCAGCCGGCGCGGTGAACCGTCGGGCGCGAGCACCACCAGCAGGTTCTGGCCGTGCGCCTCCAGCGCCACCCCCGTCTCCAGCAGCCGCAGGCCCACGGTGAGCGCCAGCCGTGCGAAGTCGGCCGACCAGGCCGGGGAGTCGGGCAGTCCGGTCAGGGGCAGGGCGGCCACGGGGACGACACGCTCCCCGGCCGCCGTGTCCGCGTACACCTCCGGCGGCTCCCGCAGGACCGCCGCCAGGTCGGGGGAGTGGGCGCTCGCGGCCCCCAGGGTGCGGGTGACGTGCAGCAGGCCGTCGGTGCGCGCCGCGATCGACTCCGCGAAAGCGGACACCGCGAGCGCGGTCTCGACCGAGCCGACCGAGACGTCCCGCACGGAGGACGTCAGCCGCGCGCTGACCGACGTCTTCACATGCAGGCCCTCGTACAGGCCGCCGTAGGGCAGGGCGAGGGTCCGCAGCGACATCAGCGGGCGCGCGTCGGGCCCGTCCTGCGCCGTCACACCGAGCACGTGCTCCGTCTGCCAGGGGTGTACCGGGACCAGCGGACGCTCCCCGTCCCGGAGCCACTTGGGCCATTCGCCCCGTACGAGGCAGTCGTCGACCGGCAGCAGCCCGAGCCGTACGACGGGCCGGTGCTCGGGACCGTACGCGAACTGCTCGGCCACGGAGAAACCCGGCCGTGAACGGCAGCCCGGGTGGTACGGATGCCCGTCCACCACCCGCTGCTCCCACTCCCCGCTCGATGTCGGCACGGCCGCGCCCGGCTCCGGCTGCCCGGCCCGGGACAGGGCCAACGACGCCGTACTGTGGTCGAGTTCGACGGCGAAGTCGGCGCCGTGCGGGACGCCGAGCGCCGTCATCAGCCGCGCCGGCCGGTCGTGGGGCTCCCCCTGAAGCCGTACCTCGGTGACGTACGCGGTGGTGGCGAACGGGTCGCACGCCGGGCCGTGCAGGCGCCGGCCGTCCACCAGGCGCAGGACGAGCCCGTCGGCCACCGCCTCCCGGCGGGCGATCCACGGCAGGGGCTCGTGCGCCAGCGCCCGCCACAGGCGCGTCAGCACGGCGGCGCGCGCGCCGGAGAGCGCGGCCGCGTACGACGCGGCGAGGCTCGGCCGAAGGGCATCGAGTTCCTGGGCGAGCTGTGCCTCGGCGGAGCAGGATGGATACACGGTCGGGCTCCTCACGGAGTGGATCGTAGTGAAAGATCACCAGATCACCAGATCGCCTGGTGGAAGATCACCACGGACATACTGGATGCCAGTGCACCGTACGGAACGAAGGGATCGCGGGTACCCCATGCACCCCAGGGACGAGGTCCCCGAGCAGGCCGACGCCTACGCGGCGGCCCCCCTGCTCACCTGCCTGCTGCGCGAGGCGGCGGACCCCACCGGCGAGCCCGGCGTCCACCGCCTGCGCGCGAGCGGCGTACTGCTGCGCGTACGCGGGGGCCGCCGGCCCCGCGACCCGGAGGTGCGCGCCGACGGCGCCTGGCAGCCGCTCACCCACGCCGAACTGGTCAAAATCATCGCCGACGAGCTGCGTGCCGCGACCGGACTGTCCAATCCCGAACTGCCCGTCGAGATGCTCGACAGCAGGGACGCGGTGGCGGCGATCCTGGCCGCCCGGGCCCGCGCGACGCCGCCCGACGACCTGTACCTGCGCTCCGAGCAGTCACTGATCACCGGGCACCCCTGCCATCCCGCCCCCAAGGCGCGCGGCGGCGGCCCGGTCACCAGCTGGCTGCCGTACGCTCCGGAGGCGTACGCCCGCTTCCCGCTCACCCTCCTGGGCGTGCGTGAGGACGTGGTCGTGGAGGAGGGCGACCTGACGGCGCTCGACGCGCTCGGCACCGCCCCGCGCGGCTACCGGCTGCTGCCCGCGCACCCCTGGCAGCTGGACCTGGTCTCCGGCCGCCCCGACATCAGGGCGGCGTTCGAGGACGGGCGGCTGCTGCGGCTGGGCGAGAGCGCGGGCCCCGTCGTTCCCACGGCCGCGATCCGCACGGTCTACGCCCCCGACGACGACCTGTTCCTCAAGTTCAGCCTGGAGGTGCGGATCACCAACGACATCCGCCGGCTGTGGCGCCACGACCTGCTCGCCCTGCGCCGCAAGGACGCGGCGGCGGTCCACGCGTTCCGGGCGTCGCGGGACCGGGCGTCGCGGGGCGGGGCTTCGCGGGGCCAGGGCCCGGCGGCCTGGCTGAGCGACCGGGGCTACCGCACGGCCGACTTCGCCTTCGAGGAACTCGCCGTTCTGGTCCGCGACGGGCTGCGCCCGCACGTCCTGCCCGGTGCCACACCGCTTCTGGCCGCGGCCCTCGTGGAGGGATTCGAGGGCAGTCCGCTCACCGCGACGGCCGACCCCGCCCCGTGGTGGGAGGCGTACCTGCGCCAGGTCGTGCCCCCCGTCCTGGAGGCGTTCGAGGAGCACGGTGTCGTCCTGGAGGCGCACCTGCAGAACACCCTGGTCGCCGTGGCCGCCGGCGGTCTTCCGGTGCAGGCGCTGTTCCGCGACGCGGAAGGGCTCAAGCTCCTCGCCGACGTGTCCCGCGAGGCGGGCTGGGAGCGGCTCGTGTACTGCCTGGTCGTCAACAACCTGACGGAAGTGGCCGCGCTGCTGGGCGAACACCGCCCCGGCTGGGACCCCTGGCCCGCCGCCCGCGCGGAGCTGGCCCGGCACCCCGTCCCCGAGGTCCCGGGCCTGCTCGCCTCGCCCACCCTGCCCGGCAAGACGAACCTGCTGCTGCGCTGGACGGGCGCCGACGGAGCGGACGCCCGCTATCTGCCCCTGCCCAACCCGCTGGCCCGCCGCTGAGTGCCCTCCGGCACCCGTCGCACCGTGCTCAGGCGCAGGCCCTGAAGAACTCGATGAGCGTGGAGGTCACTTCCTCGGGGCGCTCCTGCTGGGTCCAGTGCCCGCAGCCCGCCAGCTCCACGGGATCACGCCACAGGTTGGGCATCAGGGCGGGGAGCTTCCGGATCAGTTCGGGTGTGCCGGGGAAGGCGGGCACCACGTCCCGGTCGCCGTACATGTACAGGGCGGGCGTGGTGACCCGGGCGCCCTGCCAGGGGGCGGTGAGCTCCCAGTTGCGGTCCAGGTTGCGGTACCAGTTGAGGGCGCCGGTGAAGCCCCGGGAGAAGCTCTCGGTCAGCGCGTCCAGGTCCGCCTCGCTGAACCACTCCGGCAGCACCTCGGGGTCCGGCATGGAGTCGAGCCAGCCCTTGTCCGGGTCCACCAGCGGCTGCTTGACCTCGCCGGAGCGGGCGGCGTCGCCGGAGGCCGAGTAGAAGAACTTCCGCAGGGTGGTGCGGGTGTCCCGGGCGAACTCGGCGTCGGCGACACCGGGGCGGTTGAAGTAGTTCCAGTAGAAACGGCCGCCGAACCGCTCCTCCATCGTGACGAGCGGCGGCTCCTTCGGCCGGGTCGGCGGCGGCACGCTCAGCCCGGCCACGCCGCGCACCATGTCCGGCCGCAGCAGCGCGGTGTGCCAGGCGACCGGCGCGCCCCAGTCGTGCCCGACGACGTACGCCTTCTCCTCGCCCAGGGCCCGGATCAGGCCGACGACGTCCCCGACCAGATGGAAGATGCTGTACGCGTCCACGTCCTCGGGATGGTCGCTGCTCCCGTAGCCGCGCTGGTCGGGAGCCACCACGCGGTAGCCGGCCTCGGCCAGCGGGCCGAACTGGCGGTGCCAGGAGTGCCATGACTCGGGGAAGCCGTGCAGGAGCACCACAAGGGGACCGCTGCCCTGCTCCGCCACGTGGAGCCGAATGCCGTTCACGTCAACCATTCGATGCTCAACCATGCACCCACCGTACGCGACGTGATCTCCGGTGCTGGGGAGGGCGGTTGCCGAAAACCTGATTGCGGCTCGGTTCGGCCGTCGGATAGACGTGGCGCGCGACCACCCACGGGAGTGTGCTGTGCCCTTCACGCCGAACGACCTGACCATCCGCCCGATCACCGGGCCCGAAGAACTCGACCTCTTCCGCGAACTGCCCTACGTCCTCGACCACGAACTCGCCGACGACCTCGCCGAGCGCCGCCGACGCCCGGAATGGATGTGGATCGCCCGGCGCGGCGACCGCGTCCTGGCCCGCGTCGCCTGGTGGAGCCGGCCGGGCGACTTGGTGCCGGACCGCCTGGACATCCTCGACGTCCTGGACGGCGGCGACGACGCCCGGCGAGGCGGCGCCCCGGGACCGGACCGCCTGGACGTCGGCGAGCTGCTGCTGCGCACCGCGATGAGCGCCGTCCTCCCCGCCGGCTCGACGCCCCCCGAGTACGGCCGGTTCGTGGCCCCCGACTGGCGGGACACCCCGGCATCCGCACGAACGGTCCAGGACCGCATGGCGATCCTGCGGCGCACCGGCGCCGAGCTGTTCGTGGAACGGCTGCGCCTGGAGTGGCGCCCCGGGGCCTCACCCCTTCCCGCTCCCGCCGGGCACCTCGCGTTCCGGCCGGTCGACGGCACCGGGGAACTGATCGACCTGATGACCTCGGCCCTCACCGGGACACTCGACGCCCACGGCCGCGACGACCTGACCCGGATGTCCGCCCGGCAGGCGGCCGTGCGGCACTACGAGGACGAACTCGCCCGCTTCACCAGCCCGCGTGACTGGTGGTGCGTCGCCACCCTCCCCGACAAGGAGCCGGTCGGCTTCGTCATCCCGGCCCACAACGGGTACAACCCGGTCATCGCCTACATCGCGGTCCTGCCCGCCCACCGGGGCAAGGGGCACATCGACGCCCTCCTCGCCCACGGCACCCGCCTCCTGGCCGAGCAGGACGTCCCCCGCGTCCGGGCCGCCACCGATCTCGGCAACGTGCCGATGGCGAGGGCGTTCCGGCGCGCCGGGTACGTCGAGTTCGGGCGCGAGATCACCATGACCTGGAGCTGACCCGGGCCCGCGTGCCCCGCCGGGCAGGACCGCCCCGCCGGGCAGGGCGGTCCGGACGCGGTCAGGCGGTGTGCAGGGCCGCGTGCAGCGTGCGCACGGCCAGGGAGATGGCGGCCTCGGCCGCGTGAGTGCCGCGCAGGGCGTTCAGCATCACGAAGTCGTGGATGACGCCCTGGAAGCGCACGGCGGTGACGGGCACCTCGGCCTCGCGCAGCTTGTTGGCGTACGCCTCGCCCTCGTCACGCAGCACGTCGGCCTCGGCGGTGATGACCAACGCGGGGGGCAGATCACGCAGTTGCTCGACGCTCGCACGCAGCGGGGAGGCGGTGACCCGGGCGCGCTCGGCCTCGTCCGTCGTGTACTGGTCCCAGAACCAGCGCATGCCGTCCTGGCGCAGGAAGTACCCGGTGGCGAACTGGCGGTAGGAGTTGGTGTCGAAGTTCGCGTCCGTGACCGGGTAGAACAGCACCTGCTGCGCGATCGGCATGCCGCCGCGCTCCTTGGCCATCAGGGTCAGCGCGGCCGTCATGTTGCCGCCCACCGAGTCACCGGCCACCGCCAGCCGCGTGGCGTCCAGGCCGTGGGCGGCGCCCTCGTCCAGGACCCACCGGGCGACCGTGTAGTTCTGCTCGATCGCGACCGGGTAGCGGACCTCGGGGGAGAGGTCGTACTCCGGGAAGACGACCGCGGCGTCCGCGCCGACCGCCAGCTCACGCACCAGGCGGTCGTGGGTGTGCGCGTTGCCGAACACCCAGCCGGCGCCGTGGATGTAGACGATGACCGGAAGCGTCCCGGTGGCGCCCGCGGGCTTGACGATCCGCGCCCGGACATTTCCCGTGGGGCCGCCCTGGACGGTGACCCACTCCTCGTCGACCGCCGGCTTGTCGATGTCGCCCGACTGCACGTCGTCGACCGCCTTGCGTCCCTCCGCCGGCGACAGGTCGAACAGATACGGGGGGTTGGCGGTCGCCGCGGCGAACGCCGCGGCGGCGGGCTCCAGTACCGGCTCCACCGGCGTGAACGCGTCGGACATGTGCAACTCCTGCTGGATCGAAGGACATCAGGCACTCGGCAGTCTCATCGAGCAGGACCCGACGAAAATTCCCGGAGTGCGGTGGTCGCGCGTCACGCTAGCCGCGGCAGGGGCACCCCGATTGCCCGCGAACGCACGCGAGTTGTCCTCACCGCGCACGATCCGCCCGTGCACTGAGGAGAAAACGACGGTGCGCCGACAGCCCGACGGGCCCCACCGAAGGCCGCTCCACCGCCATGGTGAGGTTCCCGGGCGGCTACGTCGCCGAACCGCACGCGGGCGGCGACCACTGACCGCCGCCCCCGCCGTCACCGGGGCAGCACCTGGCGCAGACTGCGCCGGGAGCCGATGCCGAGCTTCCGGAACACCTTGGCCATGTGGTACTCCACCGTGCTCGCGCTGAGGAACAGGGCGGCGGCTATCTCCTGGTTGGTGGCGCCCTCGGCGGCCAGCCGGGCCACCCGAGCCTCCTGCGGCGTCAGCCCGTGACCGGCCCCGGGGGCCCGCGGGTGGGGGCGGCCGCCCGTCGCGGTCAGCTCCACCCGGGCCCGCTCGGCGAAAGCCGCCGCGCCCATCCCGGTGAACAGCTCATGGGCCTGCGACAACTGGTCCCGGGCCTCCTGCCGCCGGCGACGGCGACGCAACCACTCCCCGTACACCAGACGGGTCCGCGCCACCTCCGTGGCCGGGCCACCGGGGGTCAGATGGCCGAGAGCCCGCGTGAACAGCTCCTCGGCCGCCTCGTCGGACGCGAGCAGCGCCCGGCTGCGGGCCAGCACCCCCAGCGCCCAGGGCGTCCCGCTCGCCACCGCCCGTTCGGCGAGCCGGTCCAGGGCCCGCCCGGCCATGTCCCGGTCGTCGTTGCGCACGGCGGCCTCGACCAGGTCGGGCAGGGCGAGCCCGCCGAAGTGCGGCGGGTCCTGCTCGAACACCGTCTGCGCCGCCGCCTGCGCCTCACGGTAGCGGCAGCGGCCGAGTTCGAGCAGGGCCAGCGCGGCCCGCGCCAACTCGGCCTGGATGCCGCCGGGGCGGTCGGCCCCGGGCCCCGCCTGGGCCGCCACCGCAGCCCGCGTCCGCTCCTCGTCGCCCCGCCAGGCGTGCAGCATGACATCGCTGGGATGGGAGCGGCGCGGGTCGGCGCCGGTCGCCTCCGACACGTCCTTGAACTCGGCGAAGTGCTCCTCGGCGGCGCCGAGATTCCCCCGGAACGTCTCCCAGGTCGCCGAGGCGTGGGCCGCGACCTGGAGCATCCGCAGGGCGCCCTGACCGCGTGCCGCGTGCGCGTAACGGCGGGCGCAGGCGCCCAGGGCATCCAGGTCCCACAGCTCGATCGCGCTGATCATCCCCAGCAGGATCCACCGGGCGGCGTCGCCGAACTCGGCCCGGTCCGCCCGCATGGCGAGGAGCGCGTCGCACAGGAGCGGCGCCGCGGCCGGATGGCCGACGGCGATCAGCCGGGCGTGCCCGGCCAGCAGCAGGTCCGCCACGCCCGGCTCGCCCGGCACGGGCGGCGCGTCGAGCGCGGCGCGGGCCACCTCCAGCGCGCCCGCCCCGGTCTCGGCCCGCTCAGCCACGCACGCGGCGTCCACGGCCTCCAGCAGGGTGTCGCGGGTGGCCGGCGGATCCGTCGGGGCCAGGATGCGGGCGGCGGCCAGCAGCCTGCCCACGGCGTTCCCCCGGCCGAGCATGACGGCGATCAGGCCGCGCAACCGCTGCGCGTGGGCGTCGAGAGCGGGCACCCCGTGATCCGGCGACACCTGGTCCAGAAGCTGCTCGGCCCGGTAGGGCGCCCCGGCCGTCAGCGCCGCCGCGCTAGCGGCGAGCAGCCGCAGGTCACGGGCGACGCCCTCCCGGGACAACTCGGCGGCACGCTGGAGGTAGGCGGCCTGCGCGAGGTACCCGCCGTGCTCGCGGGCGCGCTCCGCGCACGCCTCCAGCTCGGCGGCGACCTCCTCGTCCGGGCCGCTGGAAGCGGCGGCACGGTGCCAGGCGCGGCGTTCCGCCTGCGCGGGCCGGTCCAGTTCCGCCGCGAGGGCGGCGTGCACCCGCCGCCGGTCGACCAGCGACGCGCCGCTATAGACGGCGGACCGGATCAGCGGGTGGCGGAAGCGCGCCGTGCCGTCGGCCGCGCGTTCGGCCAAGAGGTCCATGCGGGTGGCGTCCTCGACGGCCAGCGCGACCGCGTCGTCCGTGACGGGCTCCAAGCGCTGGACGGCCCGCCGGACCAGGGCGACGTCGCCGGTGGAGTCGGCCGCGGCGGCGAGCAGCACCGTCTGCACCAGCGGGGGGAGTTCGCGCACCCGGGTCAGGAAGCGCGCCTCCACCCGGCGGTCCAGGGGCAGGGGTTCCCCCTCGGCCAGTTCGCCCGCGGCGACCGTCCGGGCGAGTTCGCGGATCGCCAGCGGGTTGCCCGCGGTCTCGGTGAGGATCCGCTCGGCCACCACGCGGTCGAGGCCGCCGTCCACCTCGTCGGTGAGCAGGGCCAGGGCGTCCGGGGCCGGCAGTCCCGTGACCTCCAGTTCGGGCAGGCCGCCGAAGGGAGCCGCCAGGACGTCGTCCGCGCGGACGCCGAACAGCATCACGATGGAGTCCGCGTGCAGCCTGCGGCTGACGAAGGCCAGGACGTCGAGCGACTCCCGGTCCACCCACTGGGCGTCGTCGCACACGATCAGCAGGGGCAGTTCGGCGGCGGCGTCCGCGAGCAGGGTCAGGGTGGCCAGGCCGACCAGGAAACGGTCCGGGGCAGGCGCCGCGCTCATCCCGAACGCGGTCTCCAGGGCGTCCCGTTGGGGCGAGGGCAGCCGGTGGCGTCGGTCGAGGAAGGGGAGCAGCAGACGATGCAGGGCGGCGAAGCCGAGTTCCTGCTCCACCTCCACGCCCGCGACCTGGCTGACGCGGAACCCCGAGGCGCGGCCGACGGTGTGCTCCAGCAGAGCGGTCTTGCCGATGCCCGCGCTGCCGCGCAGGACGACGGCTCCGCTGAGACCCTCGCGTGCCGTGACGAGCAGGCCGTCCAAGACGGCTCGCTCAGCCTCCCGATCGTACATGAGCATGATCGGACACTATCGGCCTTTGCGGACCCACCTTCCCAGTCCGGACGCCCGAGGGGCGCGGTGCCCCGGGGTGTTCCCGCGCCGCGGACTGGGGACTTTCCCTGATGCGCGGGCGGCCCCACCGGGGCAGGGTGGGAGGCGCCCGGCGCGGTCGCGGCGGGCGGGAACACGCACACGGGTGAGGCACGATGACGTCGGACGCGCATAATTCGGCCGCCCTGGGGTTTCTCCGCATCTCCACCCTCGAAGCGGCGCCGGGCGCCACGGGCGGGGCCGGTCGGCCGAGCCGGGAGGCGGACGCCGAGGCGGTCGTCCTGAGCGTGCAGGACTCGGGCACCGCGGTCATCACCCAGGGCGACCGCAGCACCGAGCTGGCCCCTGGCGACATGTTCCTGCACGACTCCGCCCGCCCCAGCCTGGTGGAGCACCGACGGCCCGGCAGGCTCCATGTCTTCCGGATGCCGCGCGGCGCCCTCGCGGTCTCCGACCCGGACCTGCGGCGCATCGTCGCGGCGCCGGTCCGGCCGGGGGAGGGCGGCGCGGCGGAACCCCTGTCGTCGCTGCTGCGCTCGATCGCCGGCTCGGGGCGGCCGTGCCCGCCCTGGCTCGGCGAGCGCCTGGCGGGCCACGCGGCGGACATGCTGGCGACCGTGGTCGCCGAACGCAACCACGACACGGCACGGTCCGCGCAGGACAGCGCCGCCGACACGCTGGTGGCCCGCATCCGGCGGTACGCCGAGGCCCATCTGGCCGACCCCGGACTCTCCCCCGCGTCGATCGCCGCCGCCCACTTCGTCTCGGTGCGCTACGTCCACAAGCTCTTCGCCGCCCAGGACCTGACGCTCGGCCGCTGGATACAGCGGCGCCGCCTGGAGGAGTGCCGCCGCGAACTCGCGCACGCGGGCAGGAACGGCCCCTCCGTCCTGGCGGTCGCCCACCGCTGGGGCTTCGTCAACGCGGCCCACTTCAGCCGCGCGTTCCGACGTGCCTACGGCATGTCCCCCACAGACTGGCGTCGAGCGAACCTGGCACCCGCCCCCTGACACGCGGCCCGCCCCGGACGTCTCGCCTGGTTACGATGGTCGTCGCGGTTCGAGGGCCGTGAGTGGACCGGTCGTCAGGGGGAGAGATGCTGAGAGAGGTCACCGCGACCCGCTACGTCGAGCCCCTGCGGTCCGGGGGTTCCGTGCCCGGGGTGGTCGAGGCCGACGACCTCGGGACGTACGTCGTGAAGTTCACCGGCTCGGCGCAGGGCGTGAAGGCACTGGTCGCCGAGGTGATCGTCGGGGGCCTGGCGCGCGAGCTCGGCCTCCGGGTGCCCGAACTGGTGCTCGCGCACTTCGATCCGGCCCTCGCCGCGCACGAGCCCCACCAGGAGGTGCGGGACCTGCTGGACGCGAGCCCGGGGCTGAACCTGGGCATGGACTTCCTGCCGGGCGCCCGTGACTTCACCCCCGAGGTCGCCGCCGCGTGCACGGTCGACCCGGTGGAGGCGGGGAAGATCGTCTGGCTGGACGCGCTCACCGTCAACGTCGACCGCACGGTGCACAGTTCCAACCTCATGGTCTGGCCCACGTTCGGCATCGCGCCCCCGAGGCTGTGGCTCATCGACCACGGCGCGGCCCTCGTCTTCCACCACCGCTGGGACGCCTCGGCGCCCGAGAAGGCGTACGACTTCCGCCATCACGCGCTCGGCCACTTCGCCCCGGACACCCGTGCCGCCGAGGCCGAGCTGGCGCCCAAGGTGACCGTGGAGCTGCTGCGGGAGGTCGCCGCGCAGGTGCCGGACGCATGGCTCGAAGGAGAGCCGGGCTTCGCGTCGCCCGGCGACGTGCGGGACGCCTACGTCGGCTATCTCGCGGCCCGGGCCGAGGCGTCCGCGGCCTGGCTGCCCACCGACTTCCCCTCCCGCGCGGAGATCGCCGCCGAGGAGGCCCGCCGCGCGGCACGGACGCGCAGGGCACGGCCCGACTGGCTCAAGCGGGTCCCGGACCTGCACGGCAAACCAGCCGCGCAACAGGATTGGTCGGTGCACCTGGGATGACGGACACCCATCGCGTTCAGATCGAGTACTGCACACAGTGCCGTTGGCTGCCCCGTGCGGCCTGGCTGGCGCAGGAACTGCTCACGACGTTCGAGACCGAGCTGACGGAGCTCGCCCTCAAGCCGGGCACGGGCGGCGTCTTCGTCGTGCGGGTCGACGACGAGATCGTCTGGGACCGCCGGGCACAGGGCTTCCCGGAGCCCACGGCGGTCAAGCGGCTGGTGCGCGACCGAGTGGCCCCGGGCAGGTCCCTGGGCCACTCGGAGCGGCGGGCGGACTGAGTCAGTCCGCGAGCTGCTCGTACGCGGGCAGGGTCAGGAAGTCCGCGTAGTCCTCGTCCAGGGCGACCTTGAGCAGCAGGTCGTGGGCCTGCTGCCAGTGGCCCGACGTGAAGGCGTCCTCGCCGAGTTCGGCCCTGATGCGTCCGAGTTCCTCGGCGGCGACCTCACGGGCGAGTTCCGGGGTCGCCCTGCGGCCGTCCTCGAACTCGACGCCCGCGTTGATCCACTGCCAGATCTGGGAGCGGGAGATCTCGGCGGTGGCCGCGTCCTCCATCAGGTTGAAGATGGCGACGGCGCCCAGTCCGCGCAGCCACGCCTCGATGTAACGGACGCCCACCTGCACGGCGTTGACGAGGCCCGCGTACGTCGGCCTCGCGTGGAGGGAGTCGACGGCGATCAGGTCGGCGGCCTTGACGTCCACGTCCTCACGCAGCCGGTCCTTCTGGTTCGGCCTGTCGCCCAGCACCCGGTCGAAGGAGGCCATGGCGATCGGCACCAGGTCGGGATGGGCGACCCAGGAGCCGTCGAAGCCGTCGCCCGCCTCACGGTCCTTGTCCGCCTTGACCTTCTCGAAGGCGACCCGGTTGATCTCCTCGTCGCGCCGTGACGGGATGAACGCCGCCATGCCGCCGATCGCGTGCGCGCCGCGCTTGTGGCAGGTGCGGACGAGGAGTTCGGTGTAGGCGCGCATGAACGGGGCCGTCATCGTGACCGCGTTGCGGTCCGGCAGCACGAACCTCGGGCCGCCGTCCCGGAAGTTCTTGACGATGGAGAAGAGGTAGTCCCATCGGCCCGCGTTCAATCCCGAGGCGTGGTCGCGCAGTTCGTAGAGGATCTCCTCCATCTCGTAGGCCGCCGTGATCGTCTCGATCAGGACGGTGGCGCGGATGGTCCCCTGCGGGATGCCGAGGTACTCCTGGGCGAACACGAAGACGTCGTTCCACAGGCGCGCCTCGAGGTGCGACTCCGTCTTCGGGAGGTAGAAGTACGGTCCCCTGCCCAGGTCCAGCAGGCGCTGGGCGTTGTGGAAAAAGTACAGGCCGAAGTCGACGAGCGCGCCGGGCACCTGCTGCCCGTCCACCAGGAGGTGACGTTCGTTCAGATGCCAGCCACGCGGGCGCATGACGACCGTCGCCAGCTCCTCGTCCGGCCGCAGGGCGTACGACCTGCCCGAGCCCGGGTCCGTGAAGTCGATGTTCCTGGTGTAGGCGTCGATCAGGTTCAACTGGCCGAGGACCACGTTCTCCCAGGTCGGCGCGGAGGCGTCCTCGAAGTCCGCGAGCCACACCCGGGCGCCCGAGTTGAGGGCGTTGATGGTCATCTTGCGGTCGGTGGGACCGGTGATCTCCACCCGGCGGTCGTCCAGGGCGGCGGGCGCGGGCGCCACCTTCCAGGAGTCGTCCGCGCGGATCGCGGCGGTCTCGGGAAGGAAGTCGAGCGTCGAGGTGCGGGCGATCTCGGCGCGGCGTTCGGCCCGGCGCGCGAGCAGCTCGTCGCGCCGGGGCGTGAACCGGCGGTGGAGGGCGGCCACGAAGGCGAGGGCCGCCTCGCCGAGGACCTCGTCCTGCCGCGGCAGGGGCTCGGCGGCGACGACGGCCGGCGACGGCGCGGGTGCGGACATCAGCGGTCACTTCCTTCGGCGATGGCACCAGGTGCCAGGCGGTCCGGTCGGGTGTGCGCGGGGGTCACGGGTCACCGACGGCGGCCAGGGCCCCTTCTGAAAAGTGGATACTAGTTTCCTCATGGTGGAAGTTCAATGATCTGTTGACGGATCTGCCGACGTCGGGAATCTCCGCTTCGAGCCGGGGTGGCGCTCGGTGCCACCCCCCTTCACTCAAGGTGGCCCAGGTCGTCCTCGGTGTCGATGTCGTAGGGCCGCGCCACGTCCCCGCACTCCACCACGGCGATCGCGTCCTCATGCGCCTTCAGATACGCACGCGCGCCCCGGTCGCCCGTCGCGGCCGCCGCGACACCGGCCCAGTGGCCGGCGCCGAGCAGCACCGGATGGCCGCGCGCCCCCGCGTAGGCGGCGGAGGCCAGCGCCATCGGGTCCTCGCCGGCGACGCCCCTCTCGCGGGCGCCGAGGACCCGGGCCACCGCCTCCGGTCCGATGCCCGGCTGGTCCACCAGCAGCACCAGCGCCGCCGGCGCGCCGGTCCCGGCGAGCGAGTCGAGCCCGGCGCGCAGCGAGGAGCCCATGCCCTGCTCCCAGTCCGGGTTGTCCACCAGTACGCACCCGGTCAGATCCGCCCGCTCGCGCACGACCTCGGCCGCGGCGCCCAGCACCACATGGACCCGATCGCATCCGGCCGTTAGCAGAACGTTCACGGCGCGCTCCACGAGAAGGCTCCCTCGATGCTCCAGCAGTGCCTTGGGCCGGCCGCCGAGCCTGCGTCCGCCGCCTGCCGCAAGGAGCAGTCCGGCTGCGGGGGTCTTCCGGTCGTCGTCGCGCGTCATGCCTCCTGCATACCGGACAGCGCCCCGCGGCAGTGGTCTCCATGGGCTGAATTTCGGTCCGTACGGTGGCGCCCGGCGCGCCGGTTGGCGTTTACTGACCGTCCCCGGTGCTCGACTCAACGCCACGGGGGTGACGGGGCCGCGTATCGAAGCCGTGCGCACGAAGCGGGTGCGAGGGGGGAGAGCTGTGTTGCGGAGCGTGGGGCAGAGGCCGGCGGCCGGCAGCGGTGCGGCCGGCGGTGACGCCGAGGACCCGAGGGTGGCGGAACTGCGGACCGCCGTCTCGCGGCTGCGCCGTGAACTCGCCGCGCATCCCGCCGACTTCCCCGACCGGGGGATAGCCGAGGACGAGCTCGCCGCGTTGGCGGCGATGGCCGTCGGTGGCGCCCCCGAGGTTCCGCGCCTGCGCGGCTCCCTGCTGCTGGTCGCCGGGGCGATCGGCTCGGTCAGCGCGCTGGGGGCGAGCCTCGCCGGCGTACGCAGCGCGGTGGAACTCTTCGGGGAGCCGCCGCGCGGCTGAGCCCACGCCGTGCGCGGGGGCGGGTGCTCAGACCGCCGGGCCCACGCCCGCCAGGGCCTCGGACAGCTCCGCCGCCACCTGCTGGAGCACCGGCACGATCCTCTCCGTCGCCGCCTCCGTCACCCGACCCGCCGGACCGGAGATGGAGATCGCCGCGGCCGTCGGGGCGTCGGGCACGGACACGGCGAGACAACGGACCCCTATCTCCTGCTCGTTGTCGTCCACGGCGTACCCGGCGCCGCGCACGTCCTTGAGCGCGGCGAGGAACGCGTCCGGGGTCGTGATCGTCTTCTCGGTCGCGGCCGGCATGCCCGTGCGCGCCAGCAGGGCGCGCACCTCGTCGTCCGCGGCCCCGGCGAGCAGCGCCTTGCCCACGCCGGTGGAGTGCGGAAGCACCCGCCGGCCCACCTCGGTGAACATCCGCATCGAGTGCTTGGACGGCACCTGCGCCACATAGACGACCTCGTCGCCGTCGAGCAGCGCCATGTTCGCGGTCTCGCCGGTCTCCTCGACCAGGCGTGCCAGATACGGGCGGGCCCAGGTGCCCAGCAGTCGCGAGGCGGACTCGCCGAGCCGGATCAGCCGCGGGCCGAGCGCATAGCGGCGGTTGGGCTGCTGGCGTACGTAACCGCAGACCACCAGGGTGCGCATCAGCCGGTGGATGGTGGGCAGCGGCAGCCCGCTGTGCGCGGACAGTTCGCTCAGGCCGACCTCGCCGCCCGCGTCGGCCATCCGCTCCAGCAGGTCGAAGGCGCGCTCGAGGGACTGGACGCCGCCGCCCGCGGCGGACTTGGCGGGGGAGTCGCTGGCGCTGGACGTCGGCGTCGGCACGGCGCGTTCCTTTCGGGGCTGGCGGAGGGGCAGAAGCCTACCCGGCGGCCGATCGGGTCCCCGTCTCCGTGCGTGCGCTGTCCGGCTGCCTCGCGGGCCCTTCAGTCGTATCGTACGAAAGTCTAGTTCCGCCCTGTGGAAAACATCCAGGGGTGGGGCGCGGGGGATGCCATGCTCTTGACGGGGTCAGGCAGGCGGAGAAGACTCCTTCAACAGAACGTTGAAAAGGAGGGTGTCCGGGTGTCCGAAGCCGAACTGGTGCTGCGCTCGACGCGCGTCATCACTCCCGAGGGGACGCGCGCCGCGTCGGTCGTCGTCGCCGGCGGCACGATCGCCGCCGTGCTGCCGTACGACGCGCAGGTACCGGCCGGGGCCCGGCTGGAGGACCTCGGTGACGACGCGCTGCTGCCCGGACTCGTCGACACCCACGTCCATGTCAACGACCCGGGCCGCACCGAGTGGGAGGGCTTCTGGACCGCGACGCGTGCCGCGGCGGCCGGAGGCATCACCACCCTGGTCGACATGCCGCTCAACTCCCTGCCCCCGACCACGACCGTCGAGCACCTCCGGGTGAAGAGGGAGGTGGCGGCCGCCAAGGCGCACATCGACGTCGGGTTCTGGGGCGGCGCGCTGCCGGACAACGTCGAGGAGCTGCGGGCCCTGCACGACGCGGGCGTGTTCGGCTTCAAGGCGTTCCTGTCGCCCTCGGGTGTGGAGGAGTTCCCGCACCTCGACCAGGAGCGGCTGGCCCGCTCCCTGGCCGAGATCGCCGGGTTCGGCGGACTGCTCGTCGTGCACGCCGAGGACCCCGACCACCTCGCCGCGGCCCCCCGGCACAGCGGCCCGAAGTACGCCGACTTCCTCGCCTCCCGGCCCCGTGCCGCCGAGGGCAGGGCCATCGCGCACCTGATCGCCCAGGCGAGGCGGCTCGACGCGCGCGTCCACATCCTGCATCTCTCCTCCTCCGACGCGCTGCCGCTGATCGCGGCGGCGCGAGCCGAGGGCGTGCGGGTCTCCGCCGAGACCTGCCCGCACTACCTCACCCTGACCGCCGAGGAGGTCCCGGACGGGGCGAGCGAGTTCAAGTGCTGCCCGCCCATCCGCGAGGCCGCCAACCAGGACCTGCTGTGGGGGGCCCTCGCCGACGGCACCGTCGACTGCGTGGTCACCGACCACTCCCCGTCCACCGCCGACCTGAAGACCGACGACTTCGCCACCGCCTGGGGCGGTATATCCGGACTGCAGCTGAGCCTGTCCGCGGTGTGGACGCAGGCGCGGCGCCGCGGCCACGGGCTGGAGGACGTGGTGCGCTGGATGTCCGCGAACACGGCGCGGCTGGTCGGGCTCCAGGCGCGCAAGGGGGCCATCGAGGTGGGCCGGGACGCCGACTTCGCGGTCCTCGCGCCCGACGAGGCCTTCACGGTCGACCCGGCGGCCCTCCAGCACCGCAACCGGGTGACGGCGTACGCGGGCAAGACCCTGTACGGCGTCGTCCGGTCCACCTGGCTGCGCGGCGAACGCGTCACCGCCGACGGTGACTTCACCGAACCGAAGGGCCGCCTCCTCGGCCGGGACGACTGACCCGCGCTGCCGCCGCGGACCCGGGCCTCGCGCCCCACCACGAAAGGAAGGCCTGATCACTGTGACGGCGATCCCCCGCTTCACCGGCGACGCGAACCCCTACGGCGGCGGCGACCCGTACGCGGACTACCGCACCGCCGAGTTCCCCTTCACCCGCCTCGCCGACCTCGCCGACCGCCGGCTGGGCGCGAGCGTCATCGCCGCGGGGGACGAGTTCTTCGCCCAGCGCGAGAACCTGCTGGTGCCGGGGCGCGCGCACTTCGACCCGGAGCACTTCGGGCACAAGGGCAAGGTCATGGACGGCTGGGAGACCCGGCGCCGCCGTGGGGCCTCGGCGGCCCATCCGTGGCCGACGGACCAGGACCACGACTGGGCGCTGGTCCGCCTCGGCGCGCCCGGCGTCGTCCGGGGCATCGTCGTCGACACGGCCCACTTCCGCGGCAACCACCCGGCGGCCGTGTCCGTCGAGGGGACGTGCGTGCCGGGCTTCCCGTCGCCGCAGCGGCTCGCGGGCGACGACGTGAAGTGGACGACCCTGGTCCCGCGCACCCCGGTGGGCGGTCACGCGGCCAACGGCTTCGAGGTCACCGTCGAGCAGTGCTTCACGCACCTGCGCGTCAACCAGCACCCGGACGGCGGCATCGCGCGCCTGCGGGTGCACGGCGAGGTGGTGGCGGATCCGCAGTGGCTCCGGGCGCTGGGCACCTTCGACACCGTCGCCCTGGAGAACGGCGGCCGGGTGGAGGACGCCTCCGACTTCTTCTACTCGCCCGCCGGCAACACCATCCTGCCGGGCCGCTCCCGCACGATGGACGACGGCTGGGAGACCCGGCGCCGCCGCGACCAGGGCAACGACTGGATCAGCTACCGGCTGGCGGAGCGGTCGCTGATCAGGGCCGTCGAGATCGACACGGCGTGCCTGAAGGGGAACGCGGCGGGCTGGGCGACCGTGTCCGTCAAGGACGAGCGGCGGGGCGAACAGCACGAGCGGGGTGAGCAGGGCGACGGCGCGGGCCGGTGGCGCGAGATCCTGGCGCGCACCCCTCTCCAGCCCGACACGAACCACCGGTTCGCCCTCCCCGAAGCGGCCGTCGGCACGCACGCGCGCGTGGACATCTTCCCCGACGGAGGCATCTCCCGACTGCGCCTGTTCGGCTCCCTGACCGAGGAGGGGGCGGCCCGACTGGCGGCCAGACACCAGGAACTCGGCGGGTGACGCCCGTCACCCCGACCGGAATCCCAGGAACTCTTCGCCCCCTGTCCGCCGTTCTCGGGCCGTGACTCTTCAGCAAGAAATCGTCGGCAACGCCATGCAGATGGCGGTCGTGAACCTGAGCCCCGGGCAGACGGTGTACTGCGAAGCGGGAAAGTTCCTGTTCAAGACGACCAACGTGACCATGGAGACCCGCCTGTCCGGCCCGTCGGGCAACGGGGGCGGACAGTCCCAGGGCGGTGGGTCCGGCGGCGGCATGGGCGGCCTCCTGCGCCAGGCCATGGGCACCGCCATGCAGGTCGGCCAGCGGGCGCTGGCGGGGGAGTCCCTGGCGTTCCAGTACTTCACCTCGCAGGGCGGTGAGGGCACGGTCGGGTTCGCGGGAGTGCTCCCCGGTGAGATGCGCGCGCTGGAGCTGGACGGCTCGCGCGCGTGGTTCGCGGAGAAGGACGCCTTCGTGGCCGCGGAGTCGACCGTCGACTTCGGCATCGCCTTCCAGGGCGGGCGCACCGGCATGAGCGGCGGCGAGGGCTTCGTCCTGGAGAAGTTCACCGGCCACGGCACGGTGATCATCGCCGGGGCGGGCAACTTCATCGACCTCAACCCCGCCGACTTCGGCGGTCGCATAGAGGTCGACACCGGGTGCGTCGTCGCCTTCGAGGAGGGAATCGAGTACGGCGTCCAGCGCATCGGCGGCCTCAACCGCCAGGGCCTGATGAACATGGTGTTCGGCGGCGAGGGCCTGTCCCTGGCCACCCTGGAGGGCAACGGCCGGGTCATCCTCCAGTCCCTCACGATCGAGAGCCTCGCCAACGCCCTCAAGAAGGCCCAGGGCGGCGACAAGCAGGGCCCCACGGGAGGCTTGTTCTCCACCCACGCGGGCTGACCCCTTCGCACCCCAAAAGCGTGCGACGTGCACGCTATTGTGGTGTGCATGGGAAAGAACGAGATCGGACAGGAGATCGCGGAGGCGCTCGGCGTCCTGCTGAGGCGCACCACGCGCACCCAGCTGCACCGGCAGCTCACCGAGGGCATGGGGGAGGCGGTGGACGAGTTGACGTACCCCGTCATCAGCGCGCTGGCCAGGACGGGGCCCCGCAGCGCGGCCGATCTCGCCCCCCTCGTCGGCGTCGACCGCTCCGGCGTCACCCGGCGCGCGTCCCGTCTGGAGGACGCGGGCCTCATCCGCCGCGAGACGGACCCCGCCGACCGCCGGGCGTATCTGCTGGTGCTCACCGAGCAGGGCGAGCGGGTGGTGGAGGAGCTGCGGGCGCGCCTGGCCGAGCGGATCGCGGGGAGCGTGTCCTCCTGGGCGCCGGGCGAGGCCGAGGCGTTCGCCCGCAATCTGCGCCGCTTCACGGTGGAGGGCCCGTTCGCCTGACGGGCGGCCCATTCGGGCGCCGGTGCAACGGGTCTGTGACGACGGCGTGTTGGTGTCGGGCGGCAGGTGAACACGGTGAAAACGCATCGGGCGAGTCGGTGGAAGTCGGCCAACTTGACATTGACATGCCATGCTCTACGCGCGTCATCATGGCGCCATGAACTTCCCCCCACACATGTCCCGTATCGGCGCCTCGGCCGCGCTCGTGTCCGCCCTGCTCGTGGGCGGCACGATCTCGGCGACCACCTCGCAGGCCGCCCCCGTCACCTCGTACGCCACCACCGCGCACGTCTCCGCCGCGTCCGTGGGCAGCATCTGCTACGGCAAGCTGCCCTCCCAGGCACACGACACCCTGGACCTGATCACGGCCGGCGGCCCCTACCCGTACGACCAGGACGGCACCGTCTTCACCAACCGCGAGGGCGTCCTGCCCCAGCAGTCGGACAACAGCTACTACCACGAGTACACGGTCGTCACGCCGGGCTCCCCGGACCGCGGCGCCCGCCGGATCGTCACGGGTGAGAAGTCCAAGGAGGACTACTACACCTCGGACCACTACGCGACGTTCGACCTGGTCGACTTCAGCTGCTGACCCGGACCTGACCCGGACCGGACCCGCAACCTCGCCCCGCGGCCCCCCCAGGAACCATCGGCCGCGGGGCGAGGCGCGTCCTGGCCGAAAGTCTGCGGCGCCGTGACTTTGGTCGCGGATCCGGGCCGCGGAAGGACGACCCGCGCGCATCCCCACCTAGATTGGTCGCCCGTGAGCGCACACCACCCGACGGGCCCCACCGCGTCCCCTGCCGAGAAGCCCCGACGGGGCCGGTGGCGAGGCGCGCGGCCGGCTCCCTCGACCCTGTCCTCCCCGCCCGTCGCCTCGGTGGGGCAGGCGGCGATCGTCTACGGGCTGCCCAGGCGCCGCTGGTACCTGCCCTCCGCCGTGATCGCCGAGCTCGACCCCGAGGCCGGCGGCGGCCGGGGCCGCCCCCGCCGTACCGTGCGGGACTGGGCCGTGGACTTCGGCTGCTTCACCCTGGCCGCCCTCATCGCCCTCACGGCGAAGACCACGGTGGGCGACGACGGGCAGACACCGACCTGGCTCGCGACCGTGGACCTGGTGCTCGGCGTGCTCGCCTGCGCCGCCGTCTGGCTGCGCCGCCGCTGGCCGCTCGGGCTGGCCCTGGCGATGATCCCGGTCGGCATGGTCTCGCTCACCGCCGGCGGCGCCGCCCTGGTCTCCCTGTTCACCGTCGCCGTGCACCGGCCCTTCCGGTACGCCGCCTGGATCAGCGGCACACAGCTCGCGATCATGCCGCTGGTCTCCTGGTTGCGCCCCGACCCGGACACGCCCTACCTCGTCGATGTCGTGGCGGGCCTGCTGCTGACGGCGACGGCCGTCGGCTGGGGCCTGTTCGTGCGGTCCAAGCGTCAGCTCATGCTGAGCCTGCGCGACGGGGCCCGGCGCGCCGAGACGGAGGCGGCGCTGCGGGCCGAGCAGGCCCAGCGGCTGGCCCGCGAGGCCATGGCGCGCGAGATGCACGACGTCCTCGCGCACCGGCTCACCCTGCTCAGCGTGCACGCGGGAGCGCTGGAGTTCCGTCCGGACGCGCCCCGGGAGGAGATAGCCCGGGCGGCGGGGGTCATCCGGGAGAGCGCACACGACGCCCTCCAGGACCTGAGGGAGATCATCGGCGTGCTGAGGGCGGGGGACGGCGAGGAGGCGGGCCGCCCCCAGCCGACGCTGTCCGCGCTCGACGCCCTGGTCGCCGAGTGCGGCGAGGCCGGCATGCGGGTCGTCCTGGACCATCAGGTCGCCGACGCCTCCGCGGTGCCGGCCTCCGTGGGCCGTACCGCCTACCGCATCGCGCAGGAGGCGCTGACCAACGCGCGCAAGCACGCACCCGGCAGCGAGGTCACGCTCAGCGTCACGGGCACCCCCGGTGACGGGCTCACCGTGACCGTGCGCAACCCCGCGCCGCCCGGCGAGGTCCCGCATGTGCCCGGATCCGGGCAGGGCCTGATCGGACTCACCGAACGGGCGACCCTGGCGGGCGGCAGCCTCGACCACGGCACGACCGGCGACGGCGGCTTCCGGGTGCGGGCCTGGCTGCCCTGGCCGGCACCGGGGGCGGAGCAGGTGGCTGGATCACTACGGTAGGGGCATGACCGCGAGCCGACCGATCCGACTCCTCCTCGTCGACGACGACCCCCTGGTGCGCGCCGGGCTGTCCTTCATGATGGGCGGCGCCGACGACATCGAGATCGTCGGTGAGGCCGCCGACGGAAGCGAGGTCGGGCGGCTCGTGGGCCGCACCCGGCCGGACGTCGTCCTCATGGACATCCGGATGCCCACCGTGGACGGCCTGACCGCGACCGAACTGCTCCGCCGCCGCCCGGACGCGCCCCAGGTCGTGGTCCTGACCACATTCCACGCCGACGACCAGGTGATCCGGGCGCTGCGCGCGGGCGCCGCCGGCTTCGTGCTCAAGGACACCCCGCCCGCCGAGATCCTCGAAGCGGTGCGCAGGGTCGCGGCCGGCGACCCGGTCCTGTCACCCGCCGTCACCCGCCAGCTGATGGCGCACGCCGCGGGAGCGCGGCCCGACTCCAGGCGCGGCACGGCCCGGGAGCGGATCGCGGCACTCAACGACCGTGAGCGGGAGGTGGCCGTGGCCGTCGGCCGGGGCGCCTCCAACGCCGAGATCGCCGCGGAGCTGTACCTGAGCGTGCCCACGGTCAAGACGCACGTCTCGCGCATCCTCGCCCGGCTGGGCCTGAACAACCGGGTGCAGATCGCGCTGCTGGCCTACGACGCGGGCCTGCTGGACGCGTACGAGTACGACCACGGCGACGGACCCGACCCGGCCTGAGGAACCGACCACCCCGGCCGCCGTTCCCGTCCCCCGGCCGCCCTTCTCGCTCCCCTGCCGCCGTGCCCGCTCCCCGGCCGCGGGTCCCGTTGCGCCGAGCCTGCCCCCCGGCACCAGGCCGACCCCCTGACGCGGGGCCCGCCTCCCGGCGCCGGGCCGGCCTTCTGCGCCGGTCCCGCCGCCCAGCGCCGGGCCGGCTCTCCGGTGTGGGGCCCGCCACCCCGGCGTGGGTCCCGCCCCTCAGCCCGGTGCGCCGGAGATCTCCGCGAGGTGTACCGGCCGCCGCTCGTGGCGGGACAGCTCGCACGCCTCGGCCACGCGCAGCGCCTGGAGCGCCTCCCCGCCGTCGCACGGGTTGGCGCGTTCGCCGCGCACCACCTCCACGAACGCGGCCAGCTCGGCCTGGTAGGCGGGCGCGAAGCGCTCGAGGAAGCCGGTCCACGGCTTGTCCGCGGCCGGCGGGCCGGCGGGCTCGGTGGACGTGATGGGCGTGCGGTCGTCCAGGCCCACCGCGATGGTGTCCCGCTCACCGGCCAGTTCCATGCGGACGTCGTACCCGGCCCCGTTGACCCTGGTGGCGCTCGCCAGGACCAGCGTGCCGTCGTCGAGGGTGAGCACCGCCGCCGCGGTGTCCACGTCGTGCGCCTCGCGGAACATCGCCCCTGCCGCGTCCGAGCCGCTCGCGTGCACCTCGGTGACCTCGTGACCGGTCACCCAGCGCACCATGTCGAAGTCATGGACGAGGCAGTCCCGGTAGAGGCCGCCGGAGAGCGGGAGATAGCCGGCCGGAGGCGGCGCCGGGTCGGCGGTCAGCGCACGGATCGTGTGCAGGCGTCCCAGGCTGCCCGACCGCACCGCCTCGCGCGCGCCGGTGTACCCCGCGTCGAAACGGCGCTGGAAGCCCATCTGCAGCACCGTGCCCGCGGCGTCCACCTCGGCGAGCGCGGCCAGCGTCCCCGGCAGATCGGCGGCGATCGGCTTCTCGCAGAACACGGGGAGCCCGGAACGTGCCGCGCGGCTGATCAGTTCGGCGTGGGCCGCGGTCGCCGCCGTGATGACCACGGCGTCCACACCCCAGGTGAAGATCTCGTCCACACCGGGCGCCGCGGTCTCGCCCAGCCGGTCGGCGAGTGCGTGGGCCCGGGCGAAGTCGACGTCCGTGACGATGAGCGAGCCGACGTCACGATGGCGGCTGAGGGTGGTCGCGTGGAACGTACCGATGCGACCTGCCCCGATGAGTCCGATGCGCATGGGAACAACGTGGCGGCGGCGCCCGTACCCTGTCAATGACCTTGTCCACAGCTTGTCCGGACAATCTGACTACACGACTTTCCGTCAACAGGTCCCGGGACTACGCTCGGCCCGTGCCCAAACAGGATGTGGACCCGACCGCCGCACTTCAGCTCAGCGTCGACCGGAACAGCCCGGTACCGCTGTACTTCCAGCTGTCCCAGCAGCTGGAGACCGCGATCGAGCACGGGGCACTGACGCCGGGCAGCCTGCTGGGCAACGAGATCGAGCTGGCCGCGCGCCTCGGCCTGTCCCGGCCCACCGTCCGCCAGGCCATCCAGTCCCTGGTCGACAAGGGCCTGCTGGTGCGCCGCCGCGGCATCGGCACCCAGGTCGTGCACAGCCAGGTCAGACGCCCGCTCGAACTCAGCAGCCTGTACGACGACCTGGAGGCGGCCGGGCAGCGCCCCGCGACCCGGCTGCTGGTGAGCGAGACCGAGGCCGCCTCCGCCGAGGCCGCCGCCGCGCTCGGCCTCGCCGAAGGCGCGCAGGTGCACCGGATCGAGCGACTGCGCCTCGCGCACGGCGAGCCGATGGCGTACCTCCGCAACGTCCTGCCCGCGGGCCTGCTCGACCTCGACCCGGACCGGCTGGAGTCCACCGGCCTCTACCGGATGATGCGTGCGGCGGGAATCACACTGCACAGCGCCCGGCAGGCCGTGGGGGCCCGCGCCGCCACCGAGGCCGAGGGCGAACGGCTCGACGAACCCGCGGGCGCGCCGCTGCTCACCATGGAACGCACCACCTTCGACGACACGGGCCGTGCCGTCGAGTTCGGCACCCACACCTACCGGGCCTCGCGCTACTCCTTCGAGTTCCAGCTGCTCGTACGCCCCTGAGCGCCCGTGTCAACCGTCACTCGGTGAAGTCTGGTAGCCCAAGTCGGTGATACTGGGTAGTCAAAAGCGACTACGCAGGGACTACGCAAGAAGGGCACAGCCTCGTGGCACCGACTCGTACCTGGGCAACCATCGCGCTCGCGGGAGCACTCGGCCTCTCCCTCGCGGGGTGCAGCAGCCACGGCGGCAAGCGCGCCGAGGAGGCCCGCGAGGCCGCCTCCGCCCAGGGGCACGCGGCGGTGGACACCCCGCGCTGGACCTTTGCGATGATCACACACTCGGGAGACGGCGACACCTTCTGGGACATCGTGCAGAGCGGCGCCAAGCAGGCCGCCGTCAAGGACAACATCGACTTCCTGTACTCGCACGACGCGAACGCCCAGCAGCAGGCCCAGCTCGTGGACGCGGCGGTCGACCAGAAGGTGGACGGCATCATCGTCACCCTGGCCAAGCCCGACGCGATGAAGGCCTCCCTCGCCCGCGCCCGGAAGGCCGGCATCCCGGTGGTCACGGTGAACTCCGGCTCGGCCGAGTCCAAGGCGTTCGGCGCGCTCACCCACATCGGCCAGGACGAGACGATCGCGGGCGAGGCCGTCGGCGACGAGCTCGACAAGCGCGGGCGCAAGAAGGTGCTGTGCGTCCTGCACGAGCAGGGCAACGTGGGCCACGAACAGCGCTGCGCGGGCGTGAAGAAGGCCTTCCACGGGACCGTGGAGAACCTCTACGTCAACGGCACCGACATGCCGGACGTGCAGTCCGCCATCGAGGCCCGGCTCCAGTCGGACAGCTCGCTCGACGCGGTCGTCACCCTGGGCGCCCCCTACGCCGACACCGCCGTCAAGGCCAGGAACGACGCGGGCAGCAAGGCGGAGATCGACACCTTCGACCTGAACGCCAAGGTCGCGAGCGAGCTGAAGGACGGGACCCTCGGCTTCGCCGTCGACCAGCAGCCCTACCTCCAGGGCTACGAGGCCGTCGACCAGCTCTGGCTGTACAAGTACAACGCCAACGCCCTCGGCGGTGGCCTGCCGGTCCTGACCGGCCCCCAGATCATCACCGAGGACCAGGCCGCGGCCCTGGAGCGCTACACCGAGCGGGGGACCCGATGAGCACCACGGCACCCGCCTCCGCCCCCGGGACCAGCCCGCCCGCACCGCACGGGACGCCGGACGAGCGGCTGCTCCGCTCCTCGCCCCTGAAGCGGCTCCTCGGCCGCCCCGAACTGGGTTCGGTGGTGGGCGCCCTCGCCGTCTTCCTCTTCTTCTCCCTCGCCGCCGACAGCTTCCTGCGCGCGTCCAGCCTGAGCACCGTGCTGTACGCGGCCTCCACCATCGGCATCATGGCCGTACCGGTCGCGCTGCTGATGATCGGCGGCGAGTTCGACCTGTCCGCCGGTGTCCTGGTCACGTCGTCCGCGCTGATCTCGTCCATGTTCAGTTACCAGATGACCGCCAACGTCTGGGTCGGCGCCGGCGTCTCGCTGCTCGTCACCCTCGCGATCGGCGCGTTCAACGGCTTCGTGCTGACCCGTACCAGACTGCCGAGCTTCATCATCACCCTCGGCACGTTCCTGATGCTGACCGGACTGAACCTCGGCCTCACCAAGCTGATCAGCACCACCGTCTCCACCAGGTCGATCTCCGACATGGACGGCTTCTCCTCGGCCAGGGCGGTGTTCGCCTCCACGCTCACCGTCGGCGGTGTGGACGTCAAGGTCACCATCCTGTGGTGGTTCGCCCTGGTCGCCCTCGCCTCCTGGGTCCTGCTGCGCACCCGCGCGGGCAACTGGATCTTCGCCGTCGGCGGCGACAAGGACGCCGCCCGCGCGCTCGGCGTCCCGGTCGGCAGGACCAGGACGGGCCTCTACATGGGCGTCGCGTTCGGCGCCTGGATCAGCGGACAGCACCTGCTGTTCTCGTACGACGTCGTCCAGTCCGGCGAGGGCGTCGGCAACGAGCTGATCTACATCATCGCGGCCGTCATCGGCGGCTGCCTGATCACCGGCGGCTACGGTTCGGCCATCGGCTCGGCCGTGGGCGCGCTCATCTTCGGCATGACGAGCAAGGGCATCGTCTTCGCCCAGTGGAACCCCGACTGGTTCAAGTTCTTCCTCGGAGCGATGCTGCTCCTCGCGACCCTGCTCAACGCCTGGGTCCGCAAGCGGGCGGAGGCCACGGCATGACGCACGACACCACCGCCCTCGTCCGCCTCGAGGACATCGGCAAGCGCTACGGCAACGTGCGCGCCCTCGAAGGAGTCACCCTCGACGTCCACGCGGGGCGGATCACCTGCGTCCTGGGCGACAACGGTGCGGGCAAGTCGACCCTCATCAAGATCGTCGCGGGGCTCCACGCGCACGACAGCGGAACCCTGCGCATCGAGGGCGAGGAGACCCGGCTGTCCTCGCCCCGCCAGGCCCTGGACCGCGGCATCGCCACCGTCCACCAGGACCTCGCGGTGGTCCCGCTGATGCCCGTGTGGCGCAACTTCTTCCTCGGCTCCGAGCCGCGCACGGGAACAGGCCCCTTCAAGCGCCTGGACGTGGACCTCATGCGGCGCACGACGCGGGAGCAGCTGCTGCGCCTCGGCATCGACCTGCGCGACGTCGACCAGCCCATCGGCACCCTGTCGGGCGGCGAACGCCAGTGCGTGGCCATCGCGCGCGCGGTGTACTTCGGGGCCAAGGTGCTGATCCTGGACGAGCCGACCGCGGCGCTGGGCGTGAAGCAGTCGGGCATGGTCCTGCGCTACGTGGCGGCCGCCCGGGACGCCGGTCTGGGTGTTGTGTTCATCACCCACAACCCCCAGCACGCCTACCTGGTCGGGGACCGCTTCGTGCTGCTCAAGCGCGGCACGATGGTGGGCAGCCACAGCCGGGACGAGATCACCGTGGAGGAGCTGACCCGCCAGATGGCGGGCGGCGACGAGCTCGACGATCTGCGCCACGAGCTGGAGAGCCGCGCCCCGGCGGGCGCGCGCGAGGCCGCCGCGGCCGCGGCGCCGGCGGCACCCGGGACGGTGCCCCACCCGTCCGGCGCGGACGCTGCGAACAGCGCGTGATCTTGTGCGGGGCCCGGAACGGGAAACCGTGGAGACGTCCGTGACAGGAGTGCTCCACGGTGCGTCCCGGGCGGGGCGTGAGGCAGAATCGGGGCCGATGAGCACCTACCGCGACCTCACCCACCGCGGCTCCGCCCGGGCCACCGTCCTGCGGACCGTGGGCACGCGCGAGCGCCGCTCCCACCTGTCGGCGCCCCGTGTCCCCACGGTGGGCATCGACATCGGCGGCACGAAGGTGATGGCCGGTGTCGTGGACGCCGACGGAAACATCCTGGAGAAGCTCCGCACGGAGACGCCGGACAAGTCCAAGAGCCCCAAGGTGGTCGAGGACACCATCGTGGAGCTGGTCCTGGACCTCTCCGACCGCCACGACGTGCACGCCGTCGGCATCGGCGCGGCCGGCTGGGTGGACGCGGACCGCAGCCGCGTCCTGTTCGCCCCTCATCTGTCCTGGCGCAACGAGCCCCTGCGCGACCGCCTCGCCGGCCGGCTCGCCGTCCCCGTCCTGGTCGACAACGACGCCAACTCCGCCGCCTGGGCGGAGTGGCGCTTCGGCGCCGGACGCGACGAGGACCACCTCGTCATGATCACGCTCGGCACCGGCATCGGCGGCGCCATCCTGGAGGACGGCCAGGTCAAGCGCGGCAAGTTCGGTGTCGCCGGAGAGTTCGGCCACATGCAGGTCGTCCCCGGCGGACACCGCTGCCCCTGCGGCAACCGCGGCTGCTGGGAGCAGTACAGCTCGGGCAACGCCCTGGTCCGCGAGGCCCGGGAGCTGGCCGCGGCCGACTCCCCGGTGGCCTACGGGATCATCGAGCACGTCAAGGGCAACATCGCCGACATCAGCGGCCCGATGATCACCGAGCTGGCCCGCGAGGGCGACGCGATGTGCGTGGAACTGCTCCAGGACATCGGCCAGTGGCTCGGCGTCGGCATCGCCAACCTCGCCGCGGCCCTGGACCCCTCCTGCTTCGTGATCGGCGGCGGCGTCAGCGCCGCGGACGACCTGCTGATCGGCCCCGCCCGGGACGCCTTCAAGCGCCACCTGACGGGCCGCGGCTACCGCCCCGAGGCCCGCATCACCCGCGCCCAGCTCGGGCCTGAGGCCGGTATGGTCGGTGCCGCGGACCTCGCCCGGCTCGTCGCCCGCCGCTTCCGGCGCGCCAACCGGCGCCGTGTCGAGCGGCACGAGCGCTACGAGCGGTTCGCGGAATCCCGACGCACCGGAAAGGGGACACCGTGACGGTCACCACACCGCTACCGCACCAGTCGGCCCCGCCGGACGAGCCCGGCAGGCCCCCGGAGGGCCGCGGGCACATGATCCGCCGCCGCGCGCTGACCCTCCTGATCATCGGGCTGCTCATCGGCGTCCCCGCCGGCTACCTGGTCATCTCCGCCGCCCAGAGCCGCGACAGCGGCAAGGACAAGGAAGCCAAGTACGAGGCGACCGGGCTCGCCGAGGGCTGGCCCTCGCGCGTGCAGCGCCGCCTGTACCGGGTGATCCTGCCCATGGACGCCGTGGACGTCGCGTACTACGAGACGAACAACTGGAAGACCAGCCGTCTGTACGTGCAGTTCACCACCACCGAAGACGGCCTGAACCGGTTCCTCGCCCACCAGAGCACCACCCAGGCGTCGCTGAAGCAGGACGACATGGCCATCGGCACGCGCGACCGGAACGTCGTCGGATGGAATCTGTCGGCGCAGGGGCCCTGGTACGGCCTGACCCACGAGCAGAAGAACCCGGCGCCCACCCTGGACGTCGTCGTCAACAAGACCGACCCCGCTCACCCCGTGGTGTACGTGGTGTCGCGCACGGTCCCCTGACCCTCCTGCCGCCCTCGTCCACAGCCGGGACCGACTGTCAGACCCCGCCCGTAGAGTCGAAGACGATCGATCCGCGGGATCGATCCGGACGGTCGACGCGCTCTGTCGACCGACCGATCCGACACGGCGCGGCGGGAGGTGACCGGACATGACCGGACGCATGGCCACGACAGGCGGGGCCGAGCCGACGGCCGGCGCCGGCGTCCCCGTGCGGCTGGCCGCCGTGTTCCTGCCCGCGCCGGTACCCCGTGAGGGCCGCGTCGCCTTCTGGGACCCGGAGGGCGACGCCCCGCCCCCGGGGGCCGCGGACGAACTGACGGTCGTACGACCCCACGGATCCGGGGTGCGCCGCAGCACCGTGCCCGCCCTGTCCCTGCCCCTCGCCGAGGCCCTGCCGCTGCTCGTGCGCGCCCGGCGCGATCCCGCCTCCCACCCCGCCACCGCCTGCTGGGGCGCGGCCACCCTGCACGCCCTGCGGCTCGTCGCGCGCGGGCGGCTGCTCCCCGGACTCACCCCCCAGGGATACGACGCCTGGCGCGCCGGCCCCCTGGAGCCCGACGACATCACCCATCTCAGGGCCATCGCCGCCGCCCTGCCCCACGAGGGCCACGCCGTCCCGCTCCCGGGCAGGGGCCCGCTCACCCTGCCCGAGCCGGAGCCCCTGATGCGCTCCTTCCTGGACGCGGTCGCGGACAGCCTGCCCCGCACCCCGGCCGCGGCCCACGCCCTGGGAAAGCCGTTCGCCGCGCGGGAGCCGCAGCCCCTGCCCCGGGCGCGCGACTGGGCCGCCGAGGTCGCCGCGGGCATGGACGCGGGCGTGCGCGTGTCCCTGCGCCTCGACCTGTCGGCCTACGACCTCTTCGACGACGCGCAGGACGCCCGCCGCGCCGGTGCCGCGGTCGTGCAGGTGCACAGCCTCGCCGACCCGACCCTGGTCGTGGACGCCGTGGCGCTGTGGGCCGGTGAGGCCGACGAGACGTTCGGTCCCCGCGCCCGGGTGGACGCGGCCCTGGCCGTCCGCCGAGCGGCCCGGGTCTGGGCGCCCCTGGAACGGCTCGCCGAACAGGACGTGCCGGGCGTCCTGGCCCTGTCCGAGCAGGAGCTGAGCGACCTGCTGGGTGCCGCCGCCGCCCGGCTGAGCGCGGCCGGTGTCGCCGTGCACTGGCCCCGCGACCTGGCGCACGACCTGAGCGCGTCGGCGATCGTGCGGCCCGCCCCCGGCTCCGCCACCGACGGGACCGGCTTCTTCGAGAGCGGGGACCTGCTCCAGTTCCGCTGGCAGCTGGCCCTCGGCGACGACCCGCTCACCGAGGCCGAGATGGACGCCCTCGCGGAGGCCCACCGCCCGATCGTCCGGCTGCGGGACCGGTGGGTGCTGGTCGACCCGGCGCTCGTCCGCAAGGCTCGCAAACGGGAGTTGGGACTGCTCGACCCGGTGGACGCCCTGTCCGCGGCGCTCACCGGCAGCGCGGAGGCAGACGGGGAGACGGTGGAAGCGGTACCGGTCGGAGCGCTGGCCGCGCTCAGGGACCGGCTGACCGCGGGCATCACCCCCGCCGAGCCGCCCGCGGGTCTCGCCGCCACCCTGCGGGACTACCAGCTGCGGGGCCTGGCCTGGCTGGACCTCATGACCTCCCTCGGCCTCGGCGGCTGCCTCGCCGACGACATGGGGCTCGGAAAGACGATCACCGTCATCGCCCTGCACCTGCGCCGGGCACGCACGGAGCCGACCCTCGTCGTCTGCCCCGCCTCCCTCCTCGGCAACTGGGAGCGGGAGATCACCCGGTTCGCGCCCGGCGTGCCGGTCCGCCGCTTCCACGGCGCCGAGCGCTCCCTGGACCGACTGCCGGGCGGCTTCGTGCTCACCACCTACGGCACCATGCGGACGACGGCCCCTCGACTGGCCGAACAGGACTGGGGCCTGGTCGTCGCCGACGAGGCGCAGCACGTGAAGAACCCCTACTCGGCCACCGCCAAGGCGCTGCGCACCATCCCCGCGCCCGCGCGCGTCGCCCTGAGCGGCACCCCCGTCGAGAACAACCTCTCCGAGCTGTGGGCCCTGCTGGACTGGACGACACCCGGACTGCTCGGACCTCTGAAGGCCTTCCGGTCCCGGCACGCACGGGCGGTGGAGAACGGCGAGGACGCGGAGGCGGCGCGGCGACTGGCCCGGCTGATCCGCCCGTTCCTGCTGCGCCGCAAGAAGTCGGACCCCGGAATCGTCCCCGAGCTCCCGCCGAAGACGGAGACCGACCATCCGGTACCGCTCACCCGGGAGCAGACGGCGCTGTACGCGGCGGTCGTGCGCGAGTCGATGGCGATGATCGAGGCGACGGACGGCATCGCCCGACGGGGTCTGGTGCTCAAGCTGATCGGCGCGCTCAAGCAGATCTGCGACCATCCGGCGCTGTATCTGAAGGAGGCCACCGCGAGCGCCTCCGGCCTGACCGCCCGCTCCGGCAAGCTCGCGCTGCTGGACGAGTTGCTGGACACCCTGCTCGCGGAGGACGGCTCGGCTCTGGTGTTCACGCAGTACGTCGGGATGGCGCGCCTGATCACCCGGCATCTCGCCGCCCGCGCTGTGCCTGTGGAGTTGTTGCACGGAAGCACCGCCGTGCCCGAGCGGGAGCGGATGGTGGACCGCTTCCAGAGCGGCACGACGCCGGTGCTGGTGCTGTCGCTCAAGGCCGCGGGCACCGGCCTGAACCTCACTCGCGCGGGCCATGTCATCCACTTCGACCGCTGGTGGAACCCCGCCGTGGAGGAACAGGCGACGGACCGCGCCTACCGCATCGGCCAGACCCAGCCGGTGCAGGTGCACCGACTGATCACCGAGGGCACGGTCGAGGACCGGATCGCCGAGATGCTGGAGTCCAAGCGCGCCCTGGCCGACGCCATCCTGGGATCCGGGGAGGCGTCCTTGACGGAGCTGTCCGACCGGGAGCTGTCCGATCTGGTGTCGCTGCGGAGGTCGCGATGAGCGGGGACGGCGAGGAGCGGACGACGACCGGCGGCGAGGAGCGGCCCGCGGACGCGGCACGCCGCGCGCTGCGCGCCGCTCGAGAACGGGAACCGGGGCGCGAGCACGAGGAGAGCGGGCCGGCTGAGGGCGACAGGTCGCAGGGCGAGCGACCGCAGGGGGACGGCGGGGCGCGCGAGCCGGAGCGGCGGCACGACGAGCGGGCCTCGTCCCCGGGCAGCCGCCCCGGCGACGCGGCGCGCGCGGCGCTGCGGCGGGCGAACGCGGAACGCCGCAGCGCGGCGGGGACCTCGCCGGACCACGGGACCGAGTCGGAGCCCGCGGAGGAGGGGCGGCCCGCCGGGGACACGTCGTCCGAGAGCCCGACCGCCGAAGGCGGGAGCGCCGCCACCCCGAGCCCCGCCGCCGACGGCGACGGTGCCGAACCGGCGGCACGCCCCGGTGACGCCGCACGCGAGGCACTCAGGGCCGCGCGCACCGAGGCGGCACGCCACCCGGACGAGCCCGGCGGACCCGTCGCGGCGGGTGCGCCGGACGCCGGGACAGGCGGCCCCTCCGGCTCGCCGAGCACACGGCGCAGTCCGAGGGACCCCCGCGCCCGGGAGCTGCGCGAACTGCTCGCCGGCGCCTTCGAGTTGCCGCGCGCCGAGGCGCCCGGCGCCTCCAGGGCGGCCGGGGCCTCCAGGGCGGCCGGGGTCTCCAGGGCGGCCGGGGCCCCCTCCGGCCCCTCCGCTTCCCCGCCCTCGCCGTCCCCCGCGGCTCCCCCCGCTTCCGGCGAACCGTCGGGCGACCCGTCGCGACAGCCCGACCGGGCCGACGAGCCGGCGCAGGCCCGCTATCCGCGCTCCATGGCCGCCCCCGACCGCGACGGTGAACTGCGCCGCACCTTCACGGGCTTCACCGAGCGGACGAGCCGGCAGCACGCCGGGACCTGGTGGGGCGGCGCCTGGGTCGAGGCGCTGGAGCAGGGCGCCCTCGACGCCGCCCGCCTGGCACGGGGCAGAGCGTACGAGGGCCGGGGGAACGTGGACTCCGTCACCGTCACGCCCGGCCTCGTGCTGGCGTACGTCCAGGGCGGCCGCCCGCGCCCGTACCGTGTGGAGGTACGTCTGCGGACGTTCTCGCAGGAGGAGTGGGACCGGTTCCTGGACGCCGCCGCCGAACGCCCCGGGCATATCGCCGCCCTGCTCGACCGGCAGATGCCGCAGTCCCTCGCCGACTGCGGAGTCCGGCTGCTCCCCGGCCCCGGTGACCTCGAACCGCACTGCACCTGCCCGGACTCCGGCCGCCCGTGCAAGCACGCCGCCGCCGTCTGCTACCGCACCGCGCGCCTGCTCGACCAGGACCCCTTCGTCCTGCTCCTGCTGCGCGGCCGCGGTGAGCGCGAGGTGCTCGACGCGCTGTCCCGGCGCAACGCGGCACACGCCGCCCAGGCCACCCGGGACCGCGGGCCGGCGCCCCTGCCCGGCGTGCGGGCGCGGGACGCGCTGGCCCGCACGGCGCTGCCGCCGCTGCCCGCGCCGTTGCCACCGCCCGCCCATCCCGAGCAGCCGCCGGTCTGCCCGGGCGCACCGGACGGCCCCGACCCCTTCGCCCTGGACCAGTTGGCCACGGACGCCGCCGCCCGCGCCCACGCCCTGCTGGTGAGCGGGCGCGATCCGGTGGGGGAGCTGACGCTGTGGCAGGACGCCGTGCGACTGGCCGCCGCCCGTCCCGGTTCGGGCCTCACCGCCGGCACCCGGGCGCTGTACGCCTCGCTGGCCGCCGCCACCGGGCGGACTCCGGGCGACCTGGCACGGGCGGTGGCCGCCTGGCGGCAGGGCGGGCAGGAGGCGCTGACCGTGCTGGAGGAGCCCTGGGATCCGCCGGCCGGACGATTCGACCGCGCCCGGCCCCTGCTGCTGGCCGCCGACTTCCCCGCGTTCCGGCCGTGGCGCAACCGTCTGACCCATCCGGCCGGCCGAGCCCAGCTCCGCCTCGGCCAGGACGGCCTCTGGTACGCCTACGAGTCCGAGCCGGACCACGAGGAGGACTGGTGGCCCCGAGGCACCCCGGACCTGGACCCCGTGGGCGCGCTGACGGGCCTCGGGACGGCCCCCCAGGCGTAGGCCGCCTCCCGGACCCTGCGTGCGGTGCTGGGGGCGTGCGCGTCTCGCGCCACAGGAAAAGCAACCTCTCTGTTCTGCTGTGGAAATGCCGACGAATGAAGTCAACAAAAAGTTGAACCCGCTGTTCCGGCCAGCTCGGCTTCGCCTCCGGAGGCTCTCTGTGTCCCAGGCCCCTGACGCGCCCGCGTCCCCGTCCACCACCGAACCCGCCCGGCACCCGGTCGACGAGGTCCTGCCGCCCGCCCGGCTGGGGCTGCTCGGTCTCCAGCACGTGCTGGTGATGTACACCGGCTGCGTCACGGTCCCGCTGGTCTTCGGGGCGGCGGCCAAGCTGGACACCTCCACCACAGGCCTCCTCATCAACGCCGACCTGCTGGTCGCCGGCCTGGTGACGCTGCTTCAGACGCTCGGCATCGGCAAGGTCCTCGGGGTGCGGCTGCCGGTCGTCGCGGGCGCGACGTTCACCGCGGTCACCCCGATGATCCTGATCGCGGGCGAGTACGGGATGCGGGCCGTCTACGGCTCGATGATCGCCGCCGGTGTCTTCGGACTGCTGGTCTGCGTACCGTTCGCCCGGGCGGTGCGGTTCTTCCCGCCCCTGGTCAGCGGCTCGGTCATCACCGTCATCGGGCTCTCGCTCATCGGGGTGGCCGCGGGGCTGATCGCCGGGCCGGACCCCCACGCGAAGGACTACGCGGCCCCCGGCCACCTGGCCCTCGCGGGTGGCATCATCCTCCTGATCGTCCTCGTCGGCCGCTTCACCAGCGGCTTCTTCTCCCAACTCGGTGTTCTGCTGGGCCTGGTGGTCGGCACGCTGGTCGCGATCCCGATGGGCCTGACGGACTTCTCCTCGGTCGGGGACGCCGACTGGATCGGGCTCGCCTCGCCGTTCCACTTCGGCACCCCCGAGTTCCCGGTCGCCGCGGTGATCTCGATGTGTGTGGTGATGCTGGTGACGTTCACCGAGTCCACCGCCGACATGCTTGCCGTCGGCGAGATGACCGGCCGCCCGCTGAGCAGGAGCGACCTGGCCCGCGGCCTCGCCGGCGACAGCGTCTCCGGCATCTTCGCCGGCGTCATGAACGGCTTCGTGGACACCGTCTTCGCGCAGAACGTCGGCCTGGTCGGCATGACCAAGGTCCGCAGCCGTTACGTCGCCGCGGTCGCCGGAGGCATCCTCGTCGCGCTCGGCCTGGTCCCCAGGCTGGGCAAGATCGTCGCCTCGCTGCCCGGCCCGGTGATCGGCGCGGCCGGCCTGGTCATGTTCGCCACCGTCACCGCGGTCGGCATCACCACCCTGCGCACGGTGGAGTTCGAGGGCACCGACAACCTGCTGATCGTGGCCGTCTCCATCGGCGTCGGCATGCTGCCCGTCGTGGCGCCCACGATCTACCACGGGTTCCCGACCTGGGTGCAGATCATCGGCGGCAGCGCCATCACCAGCGCGACGCTGACCGCGTTCCTGATGAACCTGTTGTTCCATCACACCCGGCGCGGCAACGAACCCGAAGCGGAGCGGCGAGATCGTTGACGGCCACGAGCTGGAGACCGCGGTACCGGAGTGCGGCCAAGGGCTGTCCCGTAATCCCCGGCGGGCGCGCGACGACAGCTACGGCACCTCGCCGCGTTGTCGGATCGTCCGCACGCACCCAGTATGCGGACGACCCTCGCTACGTATGGCGGGAATGCGGCCTCCGTGTCTTTTCGGTGTTGTCTCCGTGGACCGGCTGGCCTTGAATGCAGGCAGACTGGTGTGCTGGGCGGAATTCGGTCGTGCCCGCGCTGTGGCGGAGTGCTGGGGGAGACATGGAGATTCGCTGGCTCGAGACGTTCGCCGTGGCAGCCCGCGAGGGCAGCATGAGCGGCGCGGCCGATCGGCTCGGCTACGCGCGCTCCACCGTGACGGGCCATATCCAGAACCTCGAACGCTCGCTGGGCGTCAAGCTCTTCGACCGCCACTCGCCGAGTCATCCGCTGACGATGTCGGGTGTGGCCCTCCTGGACCATGCCGAGGACATCCTCGACAGCATGGAGCGTGCCCGGGTGGCGGTGGTCGAGGCGGAGGGCGGTACCGAGGCGTCGCTTCACGTCGGTGCCACCGACTCGGTCTGCGCGTATCGGCTGCCGATCTTCCTGCGCATGCTGTCTCGTTTCGTTCCGAACGTGAAGGTCGAGGTGGAGACGGGGGCGGCGACCCGGCTGCGGGAGCAGGTCGTCGCGGGACGGCCGGAAGTGGTCCTCGTCAACGGCGTCCGGTCGGAGGACGACCGCGACCTGGCCGACTCCGAGTGCCTCGCCCGACAGGCCCTGTGGGAGGAGGAGACCGTCCTCGTGGGCACGGGCGACGAGGCCGCGTCACCACGGCGGGTGCTGGTCACCGGACCGGACTGCGTGTACCGCCGGCTGACCGAGCGTGAGATCCTGCGCCAGCTCCCCGGCGCGGAGGTGCTCCAGGTCGGCAACCTGGAGGGTGTCAAGTCGGCGGCTCTGGCCGGACTGGGTGTCGGTCTGCTGCCGGTGGTCGCGATCAAGCCGTGGTTGTCCAGCGGGAAGGTGAAGGCACTTCCGGTGTACACCGGCGCCAAGGTGATCACTGAAGTGGTCTGGAACGTGCGCAAGTGCCCGACGGATGTGGCACTCCACCTGCGGAGAATGCGGCTGTCCACGTCTGCCCCGACCGTCTAGACGGGCGGTCGGCCCGCGTCGGCGTTCCGAGCGGCGAGCGGGTTCAGGTGGATCCGGCCGGCGTCGAAGCGCAGTTGCGTAGGGGCGTACACGGGTGGGTCACTCCCTGCCGGGCGCGAGCGGCACGGCCAAGAGGGTGGCGGCGGCGCAGATCACCCAGACCAGAGACCACGACACCCCGGCCACCAGGGGCACCATGAGCGGGGCGACGAACCCCGCCGCGAAGACGGTGGTGTTCTCCAGGCCGAGCGCGGTGCCCGCGCGGCTCGCCCCGGCCATATGGGCGATCTCGGTGTACGCGACGCCGTGCCAGGCGTTGGCCAGGATGCCCGAGACGATCAGCGCGGCGACGACCGCGGGGGTGCTGGAGTGGCTGAGGACGGCTGCCGCCGCCAGGGCCACCGTGGCGCCCACGCCGACCGCCCGAACGTAGGGCCGTCGGGATCCGGCGTGCTGGTCGGTCCAGCGGCCCGAGGCCACGCGGGCGGCGGCTCCACCGATCTGGACGATGACGATGGCGGTGGCTCCGACGGCGAGCGACGCGTGGTGGGCGTCGTGGAGGAAGACGGCGACGAAGGTGAGGATGGCGAACTGCGGGATCGTCAGCAAGCCTGACGCCAGTGCGAGTCGCCACACCTCGATGCTCTTCAGGGGAGAGGTCCGGGGTGCTTGCGCCGCAGCCGCGACGCCGTCGGCCGAGGGCGCGTCCTCCTGCGGGGAATGCATCCACCGGTAGGTCGCGGCGGCCGCGGCGAAGCAGAAGAGGGCGAGGACCCCGTAGACGGCGCGGAATCCGAAACCGACGGCAAGCCAGGGAAGCAGGGCGGAGCCGATGGCCCCTCCGGCCGGAATCGCGGTCTGCCGCAAACTCATGGCCAGTCCCCGCTGGCCGTCCTTGAACCAGGCCATGACCGCACGTCCGGAAGACCCGTTGACCGACCCGCCCAGCACACCTACCAGGAGGAGCCCGGCCCCGAGCGGGCCGAGGGCCGGGACGGCGCCGCCGCCGGGTACCACCGCGCCGGCCATGAGCGCCAGAACCACGCCGGTGGAGAGCAGCCCGGTGAGCAGGATGCGCCGCTCACCGAACCTGTCGGTCCACATCCCCCAGGGCACCTCCGAGATCGCGATACCCAGGGAGACGGCCGCCAGAACGATGCCCAGCCTGCCGTTGGTGAGGTGGTACGCGCTGCGCATGGCGGTCGAGGTGGTCGGGATGCCCTGGAAGGCTGCCGAGAAGGCCGCCTGCGAGGCGATGCCGATGCCGAGGATGACCCAGCGGTGGCGGGTTCCGTACCGACGCGGCCCGGTCGTGGGCCGGCTCTCGTCCGTGGATGTGCGCGTGCTGGTGAGCGGCGCGGACATGGGTGTGCTCCTCCGGTCCGATGGGTGGCTGCTTCGTCGCGGCGACGCCGCACGTGAGCGGGAGCGGTGCTCCGTGCAGTCGGGAGCCGCCTGCCTGAGACCTGCTCCCATCGGCCGGTCGGCGGTAAGGACTCTGACTGCTCAGCGAGAATCGCGGCTGCTCGCCGACGGCACAATCCGTCATCGGCGGGCGGCAACAGGGGTTCGCATACCGTGAACCCCGTTTGGCGTGCAGGTCAGAGCGTGGTAGCCGGTTGTTCCCGGATCACGAGCAGGACCGCGCCCCGCGCAGAGCGCCGGATGCAGGCGTGAGTCACACGGTGCACCAGCCGGGTGATTTGTCAAGAGTGGGACCGGGAGTGGGACGAGGCCCGCTAGATTCACCCCGGCGATGTGACATCTCATGACAGATGAGAGGCTCGGACGGGTGAGCGAGACACCACCTAACACCTTGCAATACCGCTTCGACGGGCCAGAGGACGCCCCCGTCCTGATCCTGGGACCCTCACTCGGGACCACCTGGCACATGTGGGATCGGCAGGTTCCCGAGCTCACCAAGCAGTGGCGTGTCTTCCGGTTCGACCTCCCCGGGCACGGCGGCGCCCCCGCCCACCCGGTCACCTCCGTCGGTGACCTCACCGCCCGCCTGCTCGCGACCCTGGACATGCTCGGGGTGCAGCGGTTCGGATACGCGGGCTGCGCGCTCGGCGGCGCCGTCGGCGTGCAGCTGGCCCTGCGCCACCCGGAGCGGCTCGCCTCGCTCGCCCTGATCGCCGCCTCCCCGCGCTTCGGCACGGCCGACGAGTTCCGTCAGCGCGGTGTGATCGTCCGCTCCAACGGCCTGGACCCGATCGCGCGGACCTCGCCGGAGCGCTGGTTCACCGGGGGCTTCGCGGCGGCCCAGCCCGCGATCACCGAGTGGGCGGTGCAGATGGTGCGCACCACCGACCCCGGCTGCTACATCGCGGCCTGCGAGGCGCTCGCCGCCTTCGACGTGCGGGCCGAGCTCGGCCGTGTCGGCGCCCCCACCCTGGTCCTCGTCGGCTCCGACGACCAGGTCACCGGGCCCGCCGAGGCGCGCACCCTGGTCGCCGGGATACCGGACGCCCGGCTCGCGGTCGTGCCCGGAGCCTCCCATCTGGTGCCCGTGGAACAGCCCGCGGCGGTCACGGACCTGCTGGTCCACCACTTCTCCACGGCATGGCAGCCCACGTTCGAGGCCACCGGCCAGATGTCGGCGATCGCGGCCTCCCCGGTGAAGCCGGTCCTGGCCGGGCCGCCGCCGACGGCCTCCGGGGCGCCCCTGGCCGCCGCGGCGCCCACGGCTCCCGTGGCCGAGATCGGCCCCGCGCGTCCGGGAGGCGGGCGGGGCCCAGCCACGGACCGCGACGACCCGTACGAGGCCGGGCTCAAGGCCCGCCGCGAGGTGCTCGGTGACGCCCATGTCGACCGGGTGCTCGCCTCGGCGGACGAGTTCTCCGGGGAGTTCCAGGAGTTCGTGACCCGCTACGCGTGGGGCGAGATCTGGGACCGGCCCGGCCTCGACCGCCGTACGCGCAGCACGGTCACGCTCACGGCCCTGGTCGCGGGCGGTCACCTGGAGGACCTCGCCGACCACACCAGGGCGGCCCTGCGCAACGGGCTGACCCCGGCGGAGATCAGGGAGGTGCTGCTGCAGGCGGCCGTCTACTGCGGCGTCCCGGCCGCGAACAGCGCGTTCAAGGTCGCCCAGCGCGTCATCCGGGAGGAGACGACACCCCAGGAGTGAACGGCGCCCCGCGCCCGGGCCGGGGCAGGATGGGGTCATGAAGCTCACGAAGAAGTCGCACGCGTGCGTCCGTCTGGAGAAGGACGGACGCACGCTCGTCATCGACCCCGGTGCCTTCAGCGAGGAGGACGCCGCGGCCGCCGCCGAGGTCATCCTGGTCACGCACGAGCACGCCGACCACTTCAGCGAGGACCGGCTGCGGGTGGGCATGGAGGCCAATCCGGGCGCCGAGATCTGGACGCTCGCCTCCGTCGCCGAGCAGATCTCGGCGGCGTTCCCGGGCCGGGTGCACACCGTCGGGCACGGCGACACGTTCACGGCCGCCGGCTTCGAGGTCCAGGTGCACGGCGAACTGCACGCGGTGATCCATCCGGACATCCCGCGCATCACGAACGTCGGATTCCTCGTCGACGGCGGCAAGGTCTTCCACCCCGGCGACGCGCTGACCCTCCCCGACCACCCGGTGCAGACGCTGATGCTGCCCGTGATGGCCCCGTGGAACAAGATCTCCGAGGTGATCGACTACGTCCGCGAGGTCAAGCCGCTGCGCGCCTACGACATCCACGACGCCCTGCTGACGGACCTGGCCCGTCCGATCTACGACCACCAGATCGCCGCGCTCGGCGGAGCCGAGCACCTCAGGCTCACCCCCGGGACGTCCGCCCAGCTCTGAGCGCGTTGTCACACCCGCCGGGTAGGTTGTGGGCCATGCGCATCGCGACCTGGAACGTGAACTCGATCACCGCCCGCCTGCCCCGGCTGCTGGCCTGGCTCGAGAGCAGCGGCACGGACGTGCTGTGCCTGCAGGAGGCCAAGGTCGCCGAGGCCCAGTTCCCGTACGAGCAGCTGCGCGAGCTGGGCTACGAGGCCGCGGTCCACGCCACGGGCCGGTGGAACGGAGTGGCGGTGCTCTCCCGCGTCGGCATCGAGGACGTGGTCAAGGGCCTGCCCGGCGACCCGGGCTACGACGGCGTCGAGGAGCCCCGCGCCCTGTCGGCCACCTGCGGCCCCCTCCGCGTCTGGTCGGTGTACGTACCCAACGGCCGCGAGGTGGACCACCCGCACTACGCGTACAAGCTCCAGTGGTTCGAAGCCCTGAAGGCCGCCGTCGCGGGCGACGCGGGCGGCGGCCGCCCCTTCGCGGTCCTGGGGGACTACAACGTGGCGCCGACGGACGACGACGTCTTCGACGTGGCGGCCTTCGAGGGGCTCACCCATGTCACCCCGGCCGAGCGGGCGGCCCTGGCCGAGCTGCGGGCCACGGGTCTGGCGGACGTCGTGCCCCGCCCGCTGAAGTACGACCGGCCGTTCACGTACTGGGACTACCGCCAGCTCGGCTTCCCCAAGAACCGCGGCATGCGCATCGACCTGGTGTACGGGAACCAGCCGTTCGCGGCGGCGGTCAAGGACGCGTACGTGGACCGCGAGGAGCGCAAGGGCAAGGGCGCCTCCGACCACGCACCCGTGGTGGTGGACCTGGAGGTGTAGCCGACGCCGCGCGCCCTGTGGAGGGACCCGCCGCGCCGGTGCCACGCTGGAGGCATGGACATCCCCTTCCTCGGCCGCCGGCGAAAGAGGCGCGAGCCCGCCTTCGGTGTCGCGGTGTTCTCCGACGGCGGTGGTGACGCGGCCGCCGTCGCCGAGCTGCTCTCCGAGTGCGAGCTGCTGCGCTCCCACGCCGAGGACGCGGGCGTGGTCCTCGACGACTCCGCGGGGTCGCTGGAGGCGCTCGACCAGCTCGTGCCGCGCTGGCGCGACGACCCGGAACTCCTGCCCTGGCTGGGCAACGACGCGGGCCTGTATCTGGGCACGGTCATCGTGCGCACCGTCCGGGGGAGCGCCTGGAAGATCTGGCCGAGCGGCCACCCCGTGGTCGCGTTGGCGTCCGGCCGCGAGATCGACGTGGTCGGCGACGGCCACACCTGGGCGGCCACCGGTGTCCCCGAGCTCTCGCAGGTGTACGCGGAAGCGGCGGAGTCCTAGACCGTTCCCTTTTGCCGTAAATACGGCTAATGCCCGAAAAGTGCGTGTCGGGTGTTCCGTCAGGTCACCGCTGGATAGTTTGCGGCACCGGTGGCACGGAGCGAGCAGGGCGGGTGGGCATGGCGGTCGATCCGCTGATCGAACTCGACGGTGTGAACAAGTGGTACGGCGATCTGCACGTTCTCCAGGACATCGATCTCACGGTCGGCAAGGGCGAGGTGGTCGTGGTCGTCGGCCCGTCCGGGTCCGGGAAGTCCACCCTGTGCAGGACCGTCAACCGGTTGGAGAGCATCCAGTCCGGCACCATCAGGCTCGACGGCAGCCCGCTGCCCGAGGAGGGCAGGGCCCTGGCCCGGCTCCGCGCCGACGTGGGCATGGTCTTCCAGTCCTTCAACCTCTTCGCCCACAAGACCGTGCTGCAGAACGTCTCGCTCGCCCCGGTCAAGGTCCGCCGCCGCGGACGGGACGCCGCCGACGCGCGCTCCCGGGAACTGCTCGACCGCGTCGGGCTCGCGGCCCAGGCGGCCAAGTACCCGGCCCAGCTCTCGGGCGGCCAGCAGCAGCGGGTCGCCATCGCCCGCGCCCTCGCGATGGACCCCAAGGTGCTGCTGTTCGACGAACCGACCTCCGCCCTCGACCCCGAGATGATCAACGAGGTCCTGGAGGTGATGCGCCGGCTCGCCCAGGACGGCATGACGATGGTCGTGGTCACGCACGAGATGGGGTTCGCGCGCGCCTCCGCCGACCGTGTCGTCTTCATGGCCGACGGACGCATTCTGGAGGATCGCGCCCCGGAGGAGTTCTTCACGCATCCACGCAGCGACCGCGCCAAGGACTTCCTCTCCAAGATCCTCAAGCACTGAGGGGTGCCGACCAGAGTGCGAGTGCGACCTGTGACCCGTGCCGGACGCGTGTGCGTCGTCCTGGCTCTGCTCCTGGCCTCGGCGGCCGCCGCCTGCGGCAGGGCCGGCAGCCCCCCGACCCGGGGCCCTGCCACCGGCCGACTCCCCGTCTACCAGGTGGACAAGGGCTTCCGGCTGCCCGCCTCGCCCACGTGGCGGCGGGCCGAGAGGCGCGGCCATCTCGTCGTCGGCGTCAAGGAGGACCAGCCCTATCTGGGGGAGAAGGACCCCGCCACCGGCGCCTACGCCGGATTCGACATCGAGATCGCCCGGATGATGGCGGCCTCGCTCGGCTTCGACCCCACGACCACCCGCTTCGTGACCATCGCCTCCGCCAACCGCGAGACGGCCCTGCAGAACGGGCAGATCGATTTCTACGTCGGCACCTACACCATCAACGACCTGCGCAAGAAGCTCGTCGGCTTCGCGGGCCCCTACTACCTGGCCGGGCAGTCCCTGCTGGTGCGCCGCGACGAGGACGACATCCACGGTCCGCAGGACCTCGACGGCAGGCGCGTGTGCTCCGTCGCGGGGTCGACGCCCTACCAGCGGATCCGCGACGCGTACCCGAAGGCGGTCCTCGTCGCCTACGACTCCTACTCGGTGTGCGTGGACAACCTGCTGACCTACCAGGTCGACGCGGTCACCACCGACGACGCCATCCTCATCGGCTATGCGGCGAAGGCGCCGGACGAACTGAAGGTCGTCGGCCGCCCCTTCTCCAAGGAGCCCTACGGCATCGGCGTCCCCCGCGCCGACGACGCACTGCGCTTCGCGCTGGACGACGCGCTCGCGGCCCGGGAGAAGAACGGCGACTGGAAGAGGGCGTACGAGGCGACCCTCGGCCTGTCCGGAGTGCCCGCCCCCACCCCACCACCCATCGACCGCTATCCGGCGCCCTGAGCGAGACGGCAGCGAGACTCCCGTGAACGTACTGACCGACAATCTGTCCCTCTTCACCGCGGGCTTCCTCGGCACCGTGGAACTCACCGTCTACTCCTCCCTGCTGGCGCTGGTGCTGGGCTCGCTGATGGCCGCCTTCCGGGTCGCGCCGGTGCGGTCCCTGCGGGTGCTCGGCACGGCGTGGGTGGCGGTGCTGCGCAACACCCCGCTCACCCTGCTGTTCTTCGCGGTGCTGCTCGGCCTGCCCCGCTTCGGACTGGTGCTGCCCTTCACGGTGTTCGCGGTCCTCGCGCTCGGCTGCTACACCTCGGCGTTCATCTGCGAGGCGCTGCGCTCGGGCATCAACACCGTGCCCACGGGGCAGGGGGAGGCGGCCCGCAGCCTCGGGATGACCTTCGGGCAGACCCTGTCGCACGTGGTCCTGCCGCAGGCCTTCCGCGCGGTGATCCCACCGGTCGGCTCGATCCTGATCGCGCTCGCCAAGAACTCGGCCATCGCGGGAGCCTTCAGCGTGACCGAACTGCTCGGCACCTACCGGCCGCTGAGCGAGCTCGGCTACAACATCGTCTGGACGTTCGTCTGGATCGCCGTCGGATACCTCGTCATCACCGGCGCCCTGAGCGTGCTGTTCCATCTCCTGGAGCGCCGCTGGGGGGTGGCCCGATGACCGTCAGGACCGCCGCGGCCACGGCCCTCTACGACGTCCCCGGCCCCAAGACGCGTGCCAGGCACCGGATCTACGGCCTCGCGGCCACCGCGGTCCTGCTCGCCCTGGTCGTCTGGATCGCGTATCTGCTGGTCGACACGGGCCAGTTCGCCTACACGAAGTGGCTGCCCTTCGAGTACGCGGGAATCCAGGGACTGCTGCTGCGCGGCCTCGGCAACACGCTCAAGGCCTTCGCGCTCGCCGCCGTGCTCTCCCTCGTCCTCGGCGCGGCCCTCGCCACCGGACGGCTCTCCGACCATGCTCCGGTGCGGGTGTTGTCCACGCTCGTCGTGGAGTTCTTCCGTGCCATGCCGCTGCTGGTGATGATCTTCTTCATCTTCGTGGCGCTCAAGGTGCAGCCCCTGCCGGCGCTGGTGGCGGGACTCACGCTCTACAACGGCTCCGTGCTCGCCGAGGTGTTCCGCTCCGGCGTGAACTCCGTGGAACGGGGCCAGAAGGAGGCCGCCTACGCACTCGGTCTGCGCAAGACCCAGGTCATGACCCACGTCCTGGCACCCCAGGCCGTACGGGCGATGCTGCCCGCCATCATCAGCCAGTTGGTGGTCGCCCTCAAGGACACCTCGCTGGGATTCCTCATCACCTACGAGGAGTTTCTCCACGCCGGGAAGCTCATCGCATCGAACCTCGACTACGATTTGCCGTTCATCCCCGTGGTGATGGTGATCTCGCCGATCTACATCGGGATGTGCATGCTGCTCTCAGGGGTCGCGCAGTGGGTGGCCCGCTGGGAGCGCAGAAGTCCCAAGACCGGTGCCGTGGAAGTGGCCGCGGCCGGGCCGGGGACACTGCTGCCGGACGGGGCTCCCCCCACGGCCCCTGAGCCGTAGGGGGAGGGGACCGGCAGTCACAGGGCCAGGCCCGGCCGGCCGCAGCCGGTGATCACTGCTCGCGCAGCGGTACGGACACGTATGACGGATCGTCCGCCGGCGAGGAGAAGGTCAGCTGCGCGCCGGACGGGTTGTGCTCCATGTAGAGCGGGTCGACCGTGTCGACGACCAGGGCCAGTTTGTGCCCGGCCGGCACGTCGTAGGCCGTCGAGAGCAGGTCCAGGTCCACGCCGAACGGCTTGCCCGGAGTCTGCCCGTACCAGGTGTACGGCGCGTGCGTGACCAGCTTGCCGATGCCGAGCGGCCCGACGTCGTAGAGGTAGGCGACGAGGGTGCCGTTCTCCTTGGTGCCGGTGACCGTGGTGTGCAGCTTCACCGTGCCGCGGACCCGCTGGGCGCTGTCGTACCTCCCGGACTGCCACACGGCCGCCCACAGGCGCGGCAGCAGCGGGATCGAGGCCATCGGGGGCAGTTGCGCGACCTGGTCCAGGATGCTGGACAGGAAGAGGATGCCGCCGTCCGCACCGGAGTCGACGTTCGCGTAGATCCTCTTCGTGCCGCCGAGGTCGATCTTCCGGCTGGTCGCGCCCACCGACTTCCAGTCCGGGTAGCCCTCGTAGCCGCCGCCGGTACGGGAGGAGAGCTCGACCGGCTGCTCCCGGTCCACGCCGTTGTCGTCACCCTTGAGGTAGTGGTCGAACCACCGGTCGGTGTCGTTCCAGACGTCGTTGGGCAGCCCGAAGAGCCCGGTCATCTCGGCGGTCGCGTGGTCGCCCGGGCGCAGTTCGAGGCGCTTGGGGCCCGTCAGCTTCTCGTAGAAGTCGCCGTAGCTGTTGGGCGGGAAGATCGAGTCGCCCCAGGCGTTGGCGAGCATGACCGCGGTGCCGTTGCGGTTCAGCCGGTCGAGGTAGGTCGAGGGCGAGCGCACCTTGCCCCACTCGATCAGCGAGGACTCCTTGGACACGTCACCGGAGAAGTAGTCCTTGAACATCTGCTTGGTCCCGGCGCTCTGCCGGCCGGTGAGCATCGAGCTGCCCGCCAGCATCGCCGCCGCCTGCAGGTGCTGGGTGCGACCGTAGTAGAGCGAGCCGACGATGTCGGACCAGCCACTCAGCGAGGCGACGGCCTTGACGCGCTTGTCCTGCGCGGCGGTCAGCAGGCTGATGCCGGCGCCGTAGGAGACGCCCGCCATGCCGATGTGGCCCGAGTCCGACGGGGTGTTGGCCAGCGCCCAGTCGATCACCTTGGAGGCGTCCGCTATGTCCGGTGGTCCCGCCACTTCTATCTCGCCGCCGGACTGCCAGAAGCCGCGCACGTTGTATCCGACCACCACATAGCCGGAGTCGGCCAGTTTCTGCGCCTGGGCCAGGTACTCGACCTGGGGCAGGGCCCAACTCGTCGGCATCACGATGAGCGGGTAGCGGTGCGTGCCGTCGGCGTGCGCGGGCGTGGCGACGTTCGCCTTCAGGACCGTGCCGCCGTCCCCGGTGATGTCGACGAACCGCACGTCGCTCGCCTGCGCGGCGGGTGCGAGCCCGAAGGCGCCCCCGGCGATCAGCGTGGCCGAGACGGCTCCCACGGCGGTCGTACGCAGGATCCCCCGTGCACTTCTCATGGGTCACTCCTCACTGGGACGAACTTCAACGAGTGCAAAGTGACCCGACGGTAACCGGCCAGGCTTACCAGAGGTAACCCGTCGGTAAGTTACGTACGGGTAAAGGTTGCGAGGTGAACGAGCAACTACGCGGTGTCACCGGCGGGTTGGGGATCCGGCTCCGCGACCGGGGTGCGGGCGGCCCGGGTGACGTCACCGACCAGCTCCACCACATCGGGCCCGTACGCCTGCGAGTTGACGACCTTCAGCAGCAGGACGAAGGAGCCCGTGCCGTATCTGCGGGCCAGCCGCTCGTGGTGCCGCGCGAGGTAGCGGCTCGCCGCCTGGTTGTCGATCGCGCGCTGACCGCAGAACAGGAAGACGGGTCGCGTGCCGTGCCCCAGATCCGCGGTGAGCCTCGCGAGGATCGCGTACTCGGTCCTGCCCTTCTCCAGCGGATACCGCTCGCCGCCTATCACGAACGCGGCGCGGTCCGGGCCGGGTTCGCCCGCCCGGACACCGGGCAGCAAGGACCGCAGATGGGCCTCCATCCGGTGGTTCGAGCCCGGGCCGCCCACGCAGAACTCCGTGCGCTCACCGAATCCCTGCTGCGCCGTGTCGTGCGCGACGACCTGGGCGCGCGCACCGCAGTCCTTGATGAGCGCCGAGAGTTCCAGCAGGGCGAACACGTCCTGCCGCGTCACCGTCAGGTCGGGACCGCCCGCGTTGCGGTTGACCACCAGAAGCGACTCGGAGTTCTCCGGAAGGCCGAAGAACGCCTGCTTGCGCCTCAGTTTCCGCCGCCACAGATAGGTGCGGGCGAGCCAGCCGAGAGCGGCGCTGACACCGGTGGCGGCCACCCCGAGGAGGATGTTGCGGACGTCGTCGTTCATGGCGGCGCATGGTAGCGGGCTCGGGTGTACCGGTGTTCGATGGGACTGACGGGACCGGGGTTGTGCGGTTACCCTGCGTGGACGGTCGTCGTCGACTGGAGGTACGCATGCGTCACCCCCTCGCGCGGAATCTGGCAGTACTGGCGGTCTCGGCCGCCGTGGTCTCGGTGGGAGCGGCGCCGCCGCCGACCTCCGCGGCGGCTCAGGAGAAGGTGCCCGTCGCCGTGGGGCGCGGCGGGGCGGTGTCGAGCGTCGACAAGGACGCCACCGCCGCCGGGATCGAGGTGCTCAGGCAGGGCGGCAACGCGGTGGACGCGGCCGTCGCCACGGCCGCCGCGCTCGGCGTCACCGAGCCCTACTCGTCGGGCATCGGCGGAGGCGGCTACTTCGTCTACTACGACGCGAAGAGCCGTACGGTGCACACCATCGACGGCCGCGAGACGGCCCCGCGCACCGCGGACTCCTCCCTGTTCCTGGAGAACGGCAAGCCGCTGGCCTTCGCCGACGCCGTCACCAGCGGGCTGAGCGTCGGCACCCCGGGTACGGCCGCCACCTGGCAGAAGGCGCTGGACAGCTGGGGCTCCCGGCGGCTGGGCACCGTCCTGAGGCCCGCCGAGCGCATAGCCCGCGACGGGTTCACCGTCGACGACACCTTCCGCTCGCAGACCGCGTCCAACGAGACGCGCTTCCGCGCCTTCCCGGACACGGCCAGGCTCTTCCTGCCCGGCGGACAGCTCCCCGCGGTGGGCTCCACCTTCAAGAACCCCGATCTGGCCCGCACCTACGAGCAGCTGGGCCGCGAGGGCATCGGCGCGATCTACCACGGGGACCTCGGCAAGGACATCGTCGCGACCGTCGACAAGCCGCCGGTGGACCCCGCCTCGGGCTGGAACGCCCGCCCCGGGAAGCTGTCCGCACGGGATCTCGCCGTGTACGGCGCGAAACTCCAGGCACCCACGAGGACGTCGTACCGCGGTCTCGGCGTCTACTCCATCGCGCCCTCCTCCTCCGGCGGCACCACCGTCGGCGAGGCCCTCAACATCCTGGAGCGGACGAACCTGTCCAAGGCCGGCCAGGTCCAGTATCTGCACCACTTCATCGAGGCGAGCCGGATCGCGTTCGCGGACCGGGGCCGCTGGGTCGGCGACCCCGCCTTCGAACACGTGCCCACCGCCGGACTGCTGTCGCAGCGCTACGCCGACTCGCGCGCCTGCCTCATCAAGGACGACTCGGTGCTCACCAGCCCGCTGGCACCCGGTGACCCGCGTCGTCCGGCGCCCTGCGGCAAGGGCGGCACGGCCGCGCCGACGACGTACGAGGGCGACAACACCACGCACCTCACGGTCGCCGACAAGTGGGGCAACGTCGTCTCCTACACGCTGACCATCGAGCAGACCGGCGGCAGCGCCATCACGGTCCCGCATCGCGGCTTCCTGCTCAACAACGAGCTGACGGACTTCTCGTTCACGCCCGCGAACCCGGCCGTCCACGACCCGAACCTGCCCGGCCCGGGCAAGCGCCCGCGCTCCTCGATCTCCCCGACCATCGTGCTCGACCGGCAGCGCCGCCCCGTCGTCGCCCTGGGCTCGCCCGGCGGCGCGACCATCATCACCACCGTGCTCCAGACCCTGACCGGGTTCCTCGACCGCCGTCTGCCGCTGGTGGACGCCATCGCCGCACCCCGCGCCAGCCAGCGCAACGCCGCCACCACCGAACTCGAACCCGCCCTGTACGACAGCGATCTGCGGGGGCGGTTGGAGGCGATCGGCCACCGCTTCACGCTGAACCCGGAGATCGGCGCGGCCACCGGCGTGCAACGCCTGCCCGACGGCCAGTGGCTGGCGGCGGCCGAGAAGGTACGGCGCGGGGGAGGCTCCGCGATGGTGGTCGACCCCACGAGGTGACCGCCGCACATCGGCGGCCCCCACGCCGCGGGAAGACCCGGCGGCGGAAGGCCCCTACGGCGCCCGGAGAAGGCCACACGCCAGGGTTCGGGGGGTGTCCGACTTCGGGGGTCGCGGCGGCCGGGGCTCGTCGGTGAGCGGCTTCACGAGCCCGGTGTCGCGGGCTCAGGCCGTGCCGCCGCTGTCGTCGCCGATTCCGCCGGGGCGCAGCGGGCCGTCCTCCTGTTGGGCCGCCGTCTGCCACCATCCGGTCGTCGAGGCCGTCTCGGCCTTCGGGGCGGCCGGTTCGCCGCGGAAGGCGAGCCGCCCGTCCTCGACGTCCACCACGACCGAGCCGTCCCGCTCGATCCGCCCGTCCAGCAGCAGCCGGGAGAGCTGGTTGTCGACCTCCCGCTGGATGGTGCGACGCAACGGCCGGGCACCGTACTCCGGCTGGAAGCCCCGCTGCGCGAGCCAGTCCACGGCGCGCTCGGTGAAGGTCACGTCGATGTCCTGGGCGTGCAGCCGGCGCCGGGTCTTGTCCAGCATCAGGTCGGTGATGCGGCGCAGTTGCTCGGCGGACAGCTGCCGGAAGACCACGATCTCGTCGATCCGGTTGAGGAACTCGGGGCGGAAGTGCTCGCGCAGCGGGCGCAGGATCTGGTCCCGGCGGGCGTCCTCGTCCGCCTCCGCGCCGCCCGAACCGAACCCGATCGACCCCCCGCGCCGGGTGATCGCCTCGGAGCCGAGGTTGCTGGTCATGGCGATGACCGTGTTGGTGAAGTCCACCGTGCGCCCCTGGGCGTCGGTGAGACGGCCGTCGTCCAGGACCTGGAGCAGGATGTTGAACACGTCCGGGTGGGCCTTCTCCACCTCGTCCAGCAGCAGCAGCGAGTAGGGGTGGCGCCGTACCACCTCGGTGAGCTGCCCGGCCTCCTCGTGGCCGACGTACCCGGGTGGGGCTCCCACCAGCCGGCTGACGGTGTGCCGCTCCTGGTACTCGCTCATGTCCAGGCGGACCATGCGCTCCTCGCTGCCGAACAGCACCTCCGCCAGCGCCCGGGCCAGTTCGGTTTTGCCGACGCCGGTCGGGCCGAGGAAGAGGAAGCTGCCGATGGGCCGATCGGGGCTGGACAGTCCGGCGCGTGAGCGCATGACCGCGTCGGCGACCACGGCGACCGCCTCGTTCTGCCCGACCACCCGCTGGTGCAGGTGCTCCTCCAGGCCCAGCAGCCGCTTCTTCTCCTCCTCGGTGAGCCGGCTGACCGGGATGCCGGTGCGCCGGGACACCACCTCGGCGACGGCCTCGGCGGTCACCTCCAGATGCTGCCCCTCGTCGGCCTCGGTGTCGTCGGCGGTGCGGTCGATGCGGTCCTTGAGCTCGGTGATGCGGTCGCGCAGCCGGGTCGCCTGCTCGTAGCTCTCGTCGGCGACCGCCTGGTCCTTGTCCCGGGTCAGCCGCTCGACCTCCCGTTCCAGGGCCCGTACGTCCGTGCCCTTGGTCCGGGCGCTCAGCCGCACCCGGGCGCCCGCCTGGTCGATCAGGTCGATGGCCTTGTCGGGCAGATGCCGGTCGGTGAGGTAGCGGTCCGACAGCTCGACGGCCGCCACCAGCGCCTCGTCGGTGTAGCGCACCTGGTGGTGGGCCTCGTAGCGGTCGCGCAGACCTCGCAGGATCTCGATGGCGTCCGGCAGGGTCGGCTCCGGAACCAGGATCGGCTGGAAGCGGCGGGCGAGCGCGGCGTCCTTCTCGATCCTGCGGTACTCCTCCAGCGTGGTGGCGCCCACGATGTGCAGTTCGCCGCGGGCCAGCGCGGGCTTGAGGATGTTGCCCGCGTCCATGGAGCCGCCGTCGGTTCCGGTGCCCGCGCCGACCACGGTGTGCATCTCGTCGATGAACACGATCAGTTCGTCCGAGCGCGCGCGGATCTCGCCCACGATGGTGGTGAGCCGTTCCTCGAAGTCGCCGCGGTAGCGGGTGCCCGCGACGACCGCGGTCAGGTCCAGGGCGAGCACCCGGCGGCCGAGCAGGATGTCCGGCACGTCGTTCTCGGCGATGCGCTGGGCGAGGCCCTCCACGATGGCGGTCTTGCCGACACCGGCGTCACCGATGAGGACCGGGTTGTTCTTGCCGCGGCGGGAGAGCACCTCGATGGTCTGCTCGATCTCCTCGTCGCGTCCGATCACCGGATCGATGCGGCCCTGCCGCGCGAGTTCGGTCAGATCGCGGCTGAACTTGTCCAGGGTCGGGGTGGAGGAGTGGCGGGGCCGCTCCTGGCGTGTCTGCGTGCTCTCCCCGCCGTCCGCGGGCAGGGAGGGGGGCGCGTAGTGCGCCGAGTGCAGGATGTGCCCGGCGGCGGAGTCCGGGTTCGCGGCCAGGGCGCTGAGCACGTGCTCGGGGCCGATGTGGCCGGCGCCGCTCGCCCGCGCCAGCTCGTGCGCGTCCAGCAGGGCGCGCTTGACGGCGGGCGTCAGGGACAGCGAGGTCGGCGGCGGGGTCTCGCCGGGATCCTGGCGGGCCGGTCCGGCGCGCTGGTCGATCTCCGTGGCCAGCGAGTCGGGGTCCGCGCCGGCACGGGTCAGCAGGCTCCGGGTGGGTTCCGCGGACAACGCCGCGCGCAGCAGATGCTGGGTGTCCAGATCGCGGCTGCCGTGCTCGGAGGCGTACTGCGCGGCGCCGGCGACCAACTGCCGGGCGGGCTCGCTGAGCAGCCGTCCGAGGTCGACCTGCCGGGGACCGGGGCGCTGTCCGCCGCCGAAGATACGTGCGAAGAACTCTGCGAAGGGGTCCGAGCCGTAGCCCTGCGGACCGTTGAACCCGCTGGTCATGGCATTCCGTTCCGGCGTCCCGGCGGGGCCCGGGACACGCTCGCTGATCGACGTGCCGGTGCCGGTGCCGGGTGCCCGGGCGGGGGCCCAGGCCCGCCGGGTCCTGTCACCAGGCGTCGCGGGCAGGCGAAGCGGTGCCGACAGGGCCCAGGGCGCGCCCGGCGCTCGTACCACGATGGCACGAACGCACCCCCACGGCATGTCCAGCCGTGCCCGTCGTGCCCGTCGTGCCCGTCGCGGCCTGCCGGGGCCGAGGCAGGCGCTCCCGGGCCGGGGCGGCGGCGCGCCGTCAGACTCCGGCGGCGGGGGCGGTCGGCGCGAGGGCGGGGTCGGGCTGCTGCCGGGCCGTGAGGATGCGGGGGCCCCGGTCCGTGATCGCCACCGTGTGTTCCGCGTGGGCCGCGCGGGAGCCGTCGTCGGTGAGCAGGGTCCAGCCGTCCCCGGCCTCGTGGTAGCCGTCCGTGCCGCCGCCGACGAGCATGGGCTCGATGGCCAGGACCATGCCGTGCCGCAGCCGCATGCCGCGTCCGGGCCGCCCCTCGTTGGGGACCGGAGGGTCCTCGTGCATCCGGCGGCCCACCCCGTGCCCGCCGAAGTCCTGCGGGACGCCGTATCCGGCGGCCCGGCACACCGTGCCGACCGCGTGGGCGATGTCCCCGATCCGGTTGCCGACGCGCGCGGCCTCGATGCCCGCGGCGAGGGCCCGCTCGGCGGTCTCGATCAGCCGTACGTCCTCGGGACGGGGCTCGCCCACGACGAAGCTGATGGCCGAGTCGCCGGCCCAGCCGTCCAGCACGGCGCCGCAGTCGGCGGACAGGAGGTCGCCGTCGCGCAGCCGGTAGCCGTCGGGGACGCCGTGCACGATCGCGTCGTTGACGGACGTGCACAGGACGGCCGGGAAGGGGGCCGTAGCGAAGGAGGGCCGGTAGCCGAGGAAGGGCGAGTCGGCGCCGGCGTCGGCGAGCACCTGGCGTGCCACCTCGTCCAGTTCCCGCAGGCTGACGCCCACGGCCGCGGCCCGCCGGACGGCGGTGAGGGCGCGGCCGACCACTTGGCCGGCCGCGTACATGGCATCGATCGAGGAGTCCGTCTTGAGTTCCACCATGCCAATTACTATACCGCCTCGCCCCAATTACTATACCGGTCCGGCAGTGGGGGACCGGTATTAGAATGGGTCCATGGTGCGCAACCCGCTGACCCCAGAAGAGCGCGAACGAGGCGAGCGCCTCGGGCGGTTGCTGCGCGAGGCCCGTGCGGACCGCAGCATGGCCGAGGTGGCCGCCGGCGCCGGCATCTCCGCCGAGACGCTGCGCAAGATCGAGACGGGGCGCGCCCCGACCCCGGCGTTCTTCACGGTCGCGGCCCTGGCGCGGGTGCTCGGCCTGTCCCTGGACGACCTCATGGGCCGGTGCGCGCCGGCCCGTCTCAGCGCCTGACCGCGCCGCCCGATCGCGCCGCCCCCGGGCCCCGGCGGCGACAATCGGACGACTCACCCGCAGGGGTGCGAAACGTGATCGACTCAGCGGGTTCACGACGATGGTCTTGGCAAGGCTCTCCCGGAGGCTTACGTTCAAGCGTCTACGGCCTGTGTCTACGGGCGTAGAGGCTCTCTGACGTCCCCGCGCGGGGCACCAGGCGAAGGAGCGGCATAATGGCCCACGTCGTACGCGCCGCGCTGGTCCAGGCGACCTGGACCGGCGACAGCGAATCCATGATCGACAAGCATGTGGCGCACGCCCGCGAGGCGGCCCGGCAGGGCGCGAAGATCATCGGATTCCAGGAGGTCTTCAACGCCCCCTACTTCTGCCAGGTGCAGGAGCCGGAGCACTACCGGTGGGCCGAGCCGGTGCCCGACGGCCCCACCGTCACCCGAATGCGGGAACTGGCTCGGGAGACCGGCATGGTGATCGTCGTCCCGGTGTTCGAGGTCGAGCAGTCCGGCTTCTACTACAACACCGCGGCCGTGGTCGACGCGGACGGCACCTACCTCGGCAAGTACCGCAAGCACCACATCCCCCAGGTGAAGGGCTTCTGGGAGAAGTACTACTTCAAGCCGGGCAACATGGGCTGGCCCGTCTTCGACACCGCCGTGGGCAAGGTCGGCGTGTACATCTGCTACGACCGCCACTTCCCGGAAGGCTGGCGCCAACTCGGGCTCAACGGCGCCCAGCTCGTCTACAACCCGTCCGCGACCTCGCGCGGCCTGTCCGCCTACCTGTGGAGACTGGAGCAACCCGCCGCGGCCGTGGCCAACGAGTACTTCGTCGCCGCGATCAACCGCGTGGGCCAGGAGGAGTACGGCGACAACGACTTCTACGGCACGAGCTACTTCGTCGACCCGCGCGGGCGCTTCGTGGGCGACGTCGCCGACGACAAGGACGAGGAACTCCTCGTGCGGGACCTCGACTTCGACCTCATCGACGAGGTGCGGCAGCAGTGGGCGTTCTACCGCGACCGCCGCCCCGACGCCTACGAAGGGCTGGTGACGCCGTGAGCGACCTGTACGCCCGGCACCGGGCCGTCCTGCCCGAGTGGCTGGCGCTGTACTACCAGGACCCGCTGGAGATCACCCACGGCGAGGGCCGCCACGTGTGGGACGCCGACGGGCGCCGCTACCTCGACTTCTTCGGCGGGATCCTCACCACGATGACCGCCCACGCACTCCCCGAGGTCACCAAGGCGATCAGCGAGCAGGCCGGGCGCGTCCTCCACACCTCGACCCTGTACCTCAACCGCCCGATGATCGAACTCGCCGAACGCATCGCCCAGTTGAGTGAGATCCCGGACGCCCGCGTCTTCTTCACCACCTCCGGCACCGAGGCCAACGACACCGCGCTGCTGCTCGCGACCACCCACCGGCGCAGCAACCAGATCCTCGCGATGCGCAACAGCTACCACGGCCGCTCCTTCAGCGCCGTCGGCATCACGGGCAACCGCTCCTGGTCCCCGACCTCGCTGTCCCCGCTCCAGACGCTCTACGTCCACGGAGGTGTCCGCACCCGGGGCCCCTTCGCCCACCTCGGTGACGCCGACTTCATCGCGGCTTGCGTCGAGGACCTCGAGGACCTGCTCGGGCACACCCGCCTCCCGGCCGCCCTGATCGCCGAACCCGTCCAGGGTGTCGGCGGGTTCACCGCCCCGCCCGACGGGCTGTACGCGGCCTTCCGCGACGTGCTCCGCGAGCGCGGCATCCTGTGGATCTCCGACGAGGTCCAGACCGGCTGGGGGCGCACCGGCGACCACTTCTGGGGCTGGCAGGCCCACGGCCGCAGCGGCCCCCCGGACATCCTGACCTTCGCCAAGGGCATCGGCAACGGCATGTCCATCGGCGGGGTCGTCGCCCGCGCCGAGATCATGAACTGCCTGGACGCCAACTCCATCTCCACCTTCGGCGGCACCCAGGTCACCATGGCGGCCGGCCTCGCCAACCTCACCTATCTGCTGGAGCACGACCTCCAGGGCAACGCCCGGCGCGTCGGCGGACTGCTCATCGAACGGCTGCGCGCCGCCGCCGCCCGCACACCCGCCGTCCGGGAGGTGCGCGGGCGTGGACTGATGATCGGCGTCGAACTGGTGCGCCCCGGTACCGACGAGGCCGACCCGGCGGCGGCCGCCGCCGTGCTCGAGGCCGCCCGCGCCGACGGCCTGCTGATCGGCAAGGGCGGCGCCCACGACACCAGCGTGCTGCGGATCGCCCCGCCGCTCACGCTCACCGCCGACGAGGCCGAGGAAGGCGCCGCCATCCTGGCCCGCGCCCTGGCGAGTGTGCACTGACGACCGTAAAACGGCCGTCCACAGGGGTAACGGAGCAAGCTGAGCAAGGGACCACCGCCATGACCACCGCCCAGGAACCCGCCCTGTCGGTCCGCCAGGTCCTCACCCTGGACCGGGTGCTCGCCGGAGAGCCCGAGGTGGTGGCCGGCGCGGGCAACCTGGACCGGCCCGTGCGCTGGGTGCACGTCGCCGAGGCCGCCGACGTCGGGGTGATGCTCGCCGGCGGCGAGATGGTCCTCACCACCGGGGTGCTGCTCGCGGGCGACACGGACCGGCAGGCCGAGTACATCCGCTCCCTGCACCGCGCGGAGGCCGCGGCCGTGGTCCTCGGACTCGGCCGGGCCTTCCCCGCGCCCCCGGAGGTGATGCGCCGGGCCGCCGAGCGCTGCGGGCTGCCCATGGTGGTCCTGCACCGGCCCTTCCCCTTCGCCGAACTCACCGAGGAGGTCCAGTCCCGGCTCGTACGGCGCAAGTTCGCGGCCGTGAGCCTGTCGGAGTCCGTCCGCACCGCGCTGACCGGGCTCATCACCACGGGCGCGCCGCTCCAGCGGCTGCTGGACGAGATCGCCGTGCACGCCGGCTGTCCCGTGGTCCTCACCAACCTCGCCCACCGGGTCCTCGCCACGGCGGGGGAGCGGCCCGCCGTGGACGACGTGCTGCGCGACTGGGAACGCATCGCCCGGCAGGCGGGTGGGACCGAGGGTGACGGCTGGGTCCGCGCGGAACTCGGCGGACGCGGCGAGCGCTGGGGCCGGGTCGTGCTGTGCGGCTTCCGAGGCGACCACGCCATCGGACGGCTCCTCGCCGAACGCGCGGCCGAGGCCCTCGTCCTGCACCGCATGCTCAGCGGCACGACCCACACCTGGGAGGAGCACTCGGCGCAGAGCCTGCTGACCGACCTCGCCTGCGGCGCCCTGCCGGCCCGGCAGCTCCTGCCGCGCGCCCGGGCCGCCGGACTGCCCGTGAACCGCCGCACCTTCGTCCCGCTGGTCGTGCGCGACGGGGACCCCGCCCACCTCGATCGCACCCTGCGGGTGCTGGGCCTGTCCGGGCTCGTCGCCGACCTCGGTGAGGGGGTGACGGCGGTCCTGCTCAGCCTCGCCCGCGACCAGGACGCCGAGGTGCTGACCGCGCACTTCGCCGAGCGCCTCGCCGCGCCCGGCGCGACGGTCGTCGCGGCCGCCGACGCGCGCACCGCCTGGGAGGACGTGCCCGCCGGGCTGCGCGAGGCCCGCCATGTGGCCGACGCCGTCGCCGGCCGCCGCGCCGAGCTGGGCCTGCCGTCCGTCGTCCGCCTCAGGGACGTCCATCTGCGGGGCCTGATCCGGCTGCTGCGCGACGACCCGCACGTCCAGTCCTTCGCCGAACGGGAGCTGGACGGACTGCTGTGCGGCCACGACGCGGAGGCCGAACTGCTGCCCGTGCTGCGCACCTATCTCGCCACCGGCCGCAACAAGTCCCGCACCGCGCAGCTCCACCATGTCAGCCGCCCCGCCCTCTACCGCAGGCTCCAGGCCATACAGTCGCGGCTCGGAGTCGACCTGGACGACTTCGAACAAGCTGCCTCCGTGCACATCGCGCTGCTCGCGCACGACGCCCAACAAGGCTGAAACACCATGGAAAAGCACGGGAAACGCGTGCGCACCGGACAGGGTGACACGGTGGAACGCCCCTCGTGCGCAGACGTGACACGGTGCACCTCAAACCGGCCCGCCGCACTTCCTAGGCTCACCGCACACCGAGCGACCGGAGGTCCCGATGAGCAGAGTGATCCGTGCCGCCGTCTTCCAGACCGCCTGGACGGGCGACAAGGAGTCGATGATCCGGGTGCACGAGCAGGCGGCCCGCGACGCCGCCGCGCAGGGCGCGCAAGTCCTGTGCTTCCAGGAGCTGTTCTACGGGCCGTACTTCTGCCAGGTCCAGGACCCGGCGTTCTACGAGTACGCCGAGCGCATCCCGGACGGCCCCATCGTCAAGCGCTTCCAGGCGCTCGCGAAGGAACTGGGCATCGTGCTCGTCCTGCCCATGTACGAGCAGGAGCAGCCCGGCGTCCTCTACAACACCGCCGCGGTGATCGACGCCGACGGCTCCTACCTCGGCAAGTACCGCAAGACCCACATCCCGCAGGTGCAGGGGTTCTGGGAGAAGTTCTACTTCCGCCCGGGCAACTCCGGCTGGCCCGTCTTCGACACCAAGGTGGGCCGCATCGGCGTCTACATCTGCTACGACCGCCACTTCCCCGAGGGCTGGCGGGCCCTGGGACTGGCGGGCGCCGAGATCGTGTTCAACCCCTCCGCCACCTCGCGCGGCCTGTCCGGCTACCTGTGGCAGCTGGAACAGCCGGCGGCGGCCGTGGCCAACGAGTACTTCGTGGGCGCGATCAACCGGGTGGGCGTGGAGGAACTGGGGGACAACGACTTCTACGGGACGTCGTACTTCGTGGATCCCCAGGCGCAGTTCGTGGGCGAGGTGGCGAGCGACAAGGAGACGGAACTGGTGGTCCGGGACCTGGACCTGGCGAAGCTGGAGGAGGTCCGGGCCCGCTGGCAGTTCTACCGGGACCGCGCCCCGTCGACCTACACCCCCTTGACGGCCCCGTAGCCCGCGCGACCCCGCGCCCCGGCTCTGCGGGGCGCGGGGAGGCGCGCATGTCGGAACCGCGAGAAACCGAGGCAACATGACCCGCACAGTGATCCGCGGCGGCCTAGTGGTCACCGCCTCCGACGAACTCCACGCAGACGTCCTCGTCGAGGACGCCCGGATCGCCGCCCTCGCGGCCACCGGCACCCCCGCCGCCGAGGCCTTCACGGCCGACCGCGTCATCGACGCCACCGGCAGGTACGTGATCCCGGGCGGCGTGGACGCCCACACCCACATGGAACTCCCCTTCGGCGGCACCTTCGCCTCCGACACCTTCGAGACCGGCACCCGCGCCGCCGCCTGGGGCGGCACCACCACGATCGTGGACTTCGCGGTGCAGAGCGTGGGCCACACGCTGCGCGAGGGCCTGGACGCCTGGCACGCCAAGGCGGAGGGCAACTGCGCCGTCGACTACGGCTTCCACATGATCGTCTCCGACGTGAACCAGGAGACGCTCAAGGAGATGGACCTGCTGGTGGAGGAGGGCGTCACCTCCTTCAAGCAGTTCATGGCGTACCCGGGCGTCTTCTACAGCGACGACGGCCAGATCCTGCGGGCCATGCAGCGCTCCGCCGAGAACGGCGGCCTGATCATGATGCACGCCGAGAACGGCATCGCGATCGACGTGCTGGTGGAGCAGGCCCTGGCCCGCGGCGAGACCGACCCGCGCTACCACGGCGAGGTCCGCAAGGCCCTGCTGGAGGCCGAGGCCACCCACCGGGCGATCAAGCTCGCCCAGGTCGCCGGGGCCCCGCTGTACGTCGTGCACGTCTCGGCGCAGGAGGCGGTCGCCGAGCTGGCCAGGGCGCGGGACGAGGGGCTGCCCGTCTTCGGCGAGACCTGCCCGCAGTACCTCTTCCTGTCCACCGACAACCTCGCCGAGCCCGGCTTCGAGGGCGCCAAGTACGTCTGCAGCACCCCGCTGCGGCCCCAGGAGCACCAGGCGGCCCTGTGGAGGGGCCTGCGCACCAACGACCTCCAGGTGGTCTCCACCGACCACTGCCCCTTCTGCTTCGCGGGCCAGAAGGAGCTGGGCCGGGGCGACTTCTCCAAGATCCCCAACGGGCTTCCCGGTGTCGAGAACCGCATGGACCTGCTGCACCAGGCCGTGGTCGACGGGCACATCTCGCGGCGCCGCTGGATCGAGATCGCCTGCGCCTCCCCGGCACGGATGTTCGGCCTCTACCCGAAGAAGGGCACCATCGCCCCGGGCGCGGACGCCGACATCGTCATCTACGACCCGCACGCCGAGCAGGTCATGTCGGCGCGGACCCACCACATGAACGTCGACTACTCGGCCTACGAGGGCAGGCGCACGACCGGCCGGGTCGAGACGGTCCTGTCGCGCGGCGAACCGGTGATCACCGAGCGGGAGTTCACCGGACGCGCGGGACACGGCGTCTACACCCCCCGTTCCACCTGCCAGTACCTCGACTAGGAGTGGCGCACATGCAATTCGGACTCGTCCTGCAGACCGATCCGCCGGCCTCACGGGTCATCAGCCTGATGAAGCGGGCCGAGCGCAACGGGTTCAGCCACGGCTGGACCTTCGACTCCGCCGTCCTGTGGCAGGAACCGTTCGTGATCTACAGTCAGATCCTGGCCAACACCCAGAGGCTGACCGTGGGCCCGATGGTGACCAACCCGGGCACCCGCACCTGGGAGGTGACCGCCTCCACGTTCGCCACGCTCAACGACATGTTCGGCAACCGCACGGTGTGCGGCATCGGCCGCGGCGACTCGGCGATGCGGGTGGCGGGCCGCAAGCCCAACACCCTGGCCCGCATCAGCGACGCCATGAAGGTGATCCGGGCCTTGGGGCGCGGCGAGGAGGCCGACCTCGGTGGCGCCGTGATCAGGTTCCCCTGGGTCAGGCCCGGCGCCGAACTGCCCGTGTGGATGGCCGCGTACGGGCCCAAGGCACTGAAGATGACCGGGGAGGAGGCGGACGGATTCATCCTCCAGCTCTCCGACCTCTACCTCACCGAGTACATGGTCAAAGCCGTCAAGGACGCGGCCGTGGCCGCCGGCCGCGACCCCTCCGACGTCACGATCTGCGTCGCCGCGCCCGCCTACGTCACCGAGGACGACTCGCCCGAGGCCCTGGCCCACGCGCGGGACCAGTGCCGCTGGTTCGGCGGCATGGTCGGCAACCACGTCGCCGACCTCGTCGCCAAGTACGGCGAGCACTCCTCGGCCGTCCCCGAGGAGCTGACCGACTACATCAAGGCCCGCGAAGGCTACGACTACGCGCACCACGGACGCAGCGGCAACCCCGACGCCCAGTTCGTGCCCGACGAGATCGTGGACAGGTTCTGCGTCATCGGCCCCGTGGACAGGCACATCGAGAAGCTGACCGCACTGCGTGACCTCGGCGTCGACCAGTTCGCCCTCTACGACATGCACGACGCCCAGGAAGCCGTGATCGACGCCTACGGCAGCAAGGTCATCCCGGCCCTGGCCGGCTGACCCGTCCTTCCCCCGGTCGTCCCCTTCCCGCTCGCGGCGGGAAGGGGCCAGGGCGCTCACGCGCACCCCCCATCGGCACCGCCACCCGCACGGCCTCCCCGTTCCGTCTCACGATGGGCCCGCCCATGACCGACACCGCCTCCGGGGCCATACCGATGGCCGCACAAGTGACCCGTCCCGACGGGCGCGTGGAGTTCGCGCCCGGCACGCCGCCGCCCGGCGGCCCGTACGCCAACCAGGACCTGCTGCCGGTCCCGGTCGAGAGGCGTACCTGGACCACCTACAACTTCACCGCGCTGTGGGTCGGCATGGCCCACAACACCGCGTCCTGGACCCTCGCCTCCGGTCTGATCGCCGTGGGCATGGACTGGAAACAGGCGGTGTTCACCATCGCCCTGGCCAACCTGATCGTCCTTGTCCCGATGCTGCTCACCGGGCACGCGGGACCCAGGTACGGCATCCCCTTCCCGGTCTTCGCCCGCGCCTCCTTCGGCGTGCGCGGAGCCAACCTGCCGGCCGTCGTACGGGCGTTGGTGGCCTGCGGCTGGTTCGGCATCCAGACCTGGATCGGCGGCGAGGCGATCTACTTCCTCGCCGGCAAGCTCATCGGGGACAGCTGGGCGAACGCCGACCGGGTGGGCGGCTACGCCTGGACCATGTGGCTGTCCTTCGCCGTCTTCTGGGCGATCCAGGTCGCCATCATCTACCGCGGCATGGAGACCATCCGCCGGTTCGAGAACTGGGCCGCGCCCTTCGTGATCGTCGGCGCGCTCGTGATGCTGTGGTGGATGAGCGACAAGGCCGGCGGCTTCGGCCCGCTCTTCGACCAGCCCTCGAAGCTCGGCTGGGGCGGCGGCTTCTGGAAGCTGTTCTGGCCCTCTCTCATGGGCATGATCGGATTCTGGTCCACGCTGTCCCTGAACATCCCGGACTTCACCCGGTACGGGAAGAGCCAGAAGGCGCAGACCTGGGGGCAAGCCCTGGGTCTTCCCACCACCATGACGTTGTTCGCGTTCCTCTCGGTGCTGGTCACCTCGGGTTCGCAGGCGGTGTACGGCAAGCCCGTCTGGGACCCGGTGCAGTTGGCCGCGAAGACCGACAACGTGGTCGGGCTGCTCTACGCGCTGGTGACCGTGCTGGTGGCGACCCTGTCGGTGAACATCGCCGCCAACCTGGTCTCCCCGGCCTTCGACTTCTCCAACGTCGCGCCGCGCAAGGTCAGTTTCCGCACCGGCGCGCTGATCACCTCGGTGCTGGCCGTGGTGATCTGCCCGTGGAAGCTGTACTCCGACCCGCAGGGCTACATCTTCACCTGGCTGGGACTGGTCGGCGGACTGCTCGGCACGGTGGCGGGCATCCTCATCGCCGACTACTGGGTCCTGCGCCGCGCCCACCTGGACCTCACCGACCTCTACCGCGCCGGCGGCCGGTACTGGTACGCGCGAGGCTGGAACTGGCGGGCGGTACTGGCCTTCGTGGTCGGCGGGTTCCTCGCGGTCGGCGGCGCGGACTTCCACCCGCTGTTCGACGGGCGGCCCGTCCCGGCCCTGTCGCCCCTGGCCGACTACGGCTGGGCGGTGGGACTCGGCACCTCCATGGTGCTGTACCTGGCCCTGATGGCGGCGCGCGGCAGGAACCGGACCGGGGACCCGGCGGACGCGCGGTGAGCACGCCGGACACCCGGACGGGGGCGGCCTGACGCACGGCCGGCCGGTCGCAGGACCGGTCGGCCGGTCAGCTCTTGACGCTGCCGGCGGCCTTCAGAGCCGCCGCCGCGTCCTTGGCGGCCTTGATGGCACCCTTGTTGATCTCGTCCGTGCCGGGGGCCTTCTTCGTCTCGAAGTTGCTGCCGTTGTAGGTGATGGACACCAGGGCGTTGGAGAGGCGGACGATCACCACGCCCTCCCGGGTCTGCTGCTTGTCCTCGGTGGCGAGGTCGACGACCGAGTAGGCCGCGTCGCCGAGGCCCGGGACCGCGCCGCCCCCGCTCTTGTCCGTGGTGCGCTGCGTGTACGACTTCTGAGCCAGCGCGTCGGAACCCGTGATCTCGAAGGTGACGTCGAGCCAGCGGTAGTCGAAGCCCTTGAGCGCGTTCCACGAGCAGGTGCGCCGGACGGACTCGTCCGTCGACCGGATCTCCTTGCCGGTGCTCGGGGCGCCCGGGACCAGCGACTTGACCGTGTCCTCGGTGACCCCGCCGCACGGCGCGGGAGCCGTCGCGTACGTCTTGACCGCGGGCGCCGTGGACGGTGAGGCGCCGCTCCCGGTGTCCTCGGTGCCGCCGGTGCTCCGCCCCCCCTGCGCCGCCTTGTGCCCGGTGGCCGGGGCCGCGGCGAGCGGTCCGGTGGACAGCGCCCAGCCCGCCGAGGCGAGCACGACGACCGGCAGCAGGCGCGCGGTCAGGGCGAGCGGCAGGGGAAGAGACTGCACGGGCGCACATTTCGTGGGGGTCGGTGCGGAGTTCGGGTCCACACTGCGGACGGGAAGCCAGTCTCACATGACTGATCGACGGGCGGAAGGGTGAACTCGCTCCGTACCCGCCCGGTGACGCAGGGGCCCCGGTCGCCCGGCCGGCCTCACTGCATGAGGGTGATGGCGTACGCGAGGAAGAACCCGGCCACCATGACCACCATGACGGTGATGACGATCATCGGCGCCGTGGACCAGCCGCGTGCCGTCCGGTAGTCCCCCTGCGGAACCGTCTCGGCGATGCTCCCCTCGGCCGCCGGGGTCTCGCCAGGGGGCACTCCGACCGGTCGCACCCCGGGCACGCCCATCGTGCTCTCCCACCTAATCTGGCTCATGACCGCCACCTACCCGCCTGCCCTGCCCTTAAGCGAATACAAGCGGCAAAATAGAAGAAATCACCCCCGGAGGCTTTCGGATGACCGGCAGTGAAGCTCCCGTCCTGCTGCACACCACCGGGCGTGTCGCCCGCATCACCCTCAACCGCCCGGCCGCGCTCAACGCGCTGACGCGCGAGATGGTGCTCCTCGTGGACGAGGGGCTCACCGCCTGGGAGCGGGACCCCGCCGTGGAGGCCGTCGTCGTCACGGGTGCGGGGGAGCGGGGCCTGTGCGCGGGCGGCGACATACGCGCGGTCCACGACGACGCCCGGGACGGGGACGGCACCACCTCGGCCGCCTTCTGGCGCGACGAGTACCACCTCAACGCCCGTATCGCCCGCTACCCCAAGCCGTACGTCGCACTGATGGACGGGATCGTCATGGGCGGCGGAGTCGGCATCTCCGCGCACGGCCATGTGCGGATCGTCACCGAACGGTCGCGGATCGCCATGCCCGAGACGGGCATCGGGTTCGTCCCCGACGTCGGCGGCACCTATCTGCTCTCCCGCGCGCCGGGCGAGCTCGGCACCCACCTGGGGCTGACCGGGGGGCAGATCGGCGCGGCCGACGCCCAGTTGTGCGGACTCGCCGACCACCACGTGCCCTCCGCCGCGCTTCCGGCGCTCCTCGACGACCTCGCCGACCTGCCGCTGCCGGACGCCCTGTCCCGCCATGTGCGACCCGCCCCGCCCGGCGAACTGGCCGCCGCCCGGCCCTGGATCGACGCCTGCTACGGCGCCGGGACCGTCGAGGAGATCGTGGACCGGCTCCTCGCCCGAGGGCAGGCGGCCGCGAAGGAGACCGCCCAGACCCTGCTCACCAGGTCGCCCACCGCCCTCAAGATCACCCTGGCCGCCCTGCGCCGCGCCCGGCGGCTCGGCACCCTGGACGAGGTCCTGGACCAGGAGTACCGGGTCTCCTGCGCGGCCCTGACCCTGCCCGACCTGGTGGAGGGCGTCCGCGCCCAGATCATCGACAAGGACCGCAGGCCCCGCTGGACCCCGAGCACCCTCGCCGAGGTCACCGACGCCGACGTCCAGCGCTGCTTCGCGCCGCTCGGCGCGCGTGAACTCGGGCTCGCGGGGCCCGGGAACACGGCCGAGGGCGTCTGACCGCGCCGGGGAGACCGGCGCCCCGGGCGGTCCGAGCCAGCCGCCCGCGGCGCCCGCGGTCAAGACGTACGCGACGGCTCCCGCGCCGTGCGGCGGGGTCACCGAGGACACGGTCAAGTCGCTGGTCCCGGGAGCCTCGAGCATCGGCAAGAAGATCCGAGGGCCCGCGGCGCCGGAACCGGGGCGCGGGGCTCAGTCGGACGGACCGAGCACCCGCCCCACCCGCAGGTTCCAGCGGCCGGACCGCCCGCTGATCTCCGTCGCCGCCAGCGGCGGCACGTCGACGTGCCAGAACGCGCTTTCGGGCGCGCCCAGCACCTGCACCACGACCGCCCGGACGACCTCCGGCTCCACCACCGCGACCGTCCTGCCGTCGCTCTCCCCGTCCTCCGCCAGCCACCCGGCGACCCGCCCGCACAGGTCCCGCACCGACTCGCCGCCGTGCGGCGCCGCGTCCGGGTCGGCCATCCACCGCGCCAGTTCCGAGGGTTCGGCGGCGGCCACCTCGTCCAGCGTGCGGCCCCGCCAGCGGCCCACGTCGAGGCCCGCCAGCGCTCGCTCCGCCACGGCGTCCAGGCCGAGCGCCGCCGCCGTCTGGCCGCTGCGCACGCTCGGGGAGACGAAAGCCCGGCCGGGGGCGCGCAGTTGTCCGGCCGCCGCCGCGGCCTGCGCCGCTCCCGCCTCGTCGAGCGGGTCGCCGTCGTCGAACCGCGCCCGCCGCAGCGACGAACTGGACGCGGGTGAGATGAAGATGACACGACAGGTCATACCGTCGCTTCTCCTGTCGCCGCCCTGTGGTGCTCCTGGCCGCCCGCATCCTACGACCGGCCCCCGCGACGGCCGGGAACTGGGCCGGGCGGGTGAGTTCGGGTCGCTGTCGTGGTGACAGCGACCCGTGGGCGCGCGGGGCGGCGCGCCGTCGGGTGCTCCGGGTGCTGTGGTGGTCGTCTCCACCGGGCGCCCGCTCCCCGGTCCGCCGGGTCGCCGCGCGACCGTACGGCGGCCTCCCGCGGGCGGTCGGCAGCCCTGGAGCCGCTTTCGTGAAAGGAATCCGATGGCTCGACAGTTCTCCCCCGGTGGCCCGGACGCCGCGCACGCCGGCCGCCCGCGTCGCGGCACGGCCGCGGCGGCGACGCTGCTGACCATGACCTGCGCGGCCGCCGCCCTGGCCGCCGCGCCCGCGTACGCGCGGGACGACGACTCCGGCCCCTCCCGGCCCGTCCCGTACGAGGCCCCGCAGACGGCCACGACCACCGGCCTCGCCTCGGACCCGAACCCCTCGCGCGCCGGCGAGGAGGTCGTCTTCTCGGCGAAGGTGACGGGATCGGACCCGACGGGCACGGTCACCTTCAACAACGGCGGCACCCCCCTGTGCGACGACCGGCCCCTGGACAGCGAGGGGGTGGCCACCTGCGCCACCAGGAGCCTGGCACCCGGATCGCACGGCATCACCGCCACCTACGGCGGCGACGCCACCAACCTGCCGTCGACCAGCGACGCTCTCACCCAGACCGTCCGGAACGCGGACTCCGAGCTGACGGCGCAGCGAGCCGTGTTCCGCCTGAGCCGCCTGGGCACCCGACTCGACGTCACCGGCCTGTCCGCAACCCTCACCAGTGACGGCACACCCCTGGCCGGGCAGCCCGTCGTCTTCACCGACCGGTCCGGCCGCGTACCCCTGTGCACCGCCACCACGGACGCGAACGGCACCGCCGACTGCGACGCGGTGATCACCCGAGGACCGCTGCACGACGTCTTCCTCGCGCTGGAGCTGGCCGCCCACGGGTACCGGGCCACCTTCGACGGCTCCGCGGACCACGGGCCCGCCACGGCCCGCGGCCCGGTCCGGCCCGCGAGCCGCTGAGGAACCGGGCCGCGGACGGCGCCGCACCCGAACGGCACGGCGGGTGCGGCGCCGTCCGCCGCTCAGTGCGCGGTGACCGCGTACCGGGGCTTCGTGCCGGGGGAGGAGGTCAGCAGGGCGCCGATCTCCTCCAGAGGCACGGGCTCGGCGACGAGATCCTGCCAGGGGAACCGGTCGCGGGTCTCCTCCAGGAAGGCGAGCGCCGCCGTCAGATGCCGGGGTTCGTAGTTGTGCACCCCGACCAGGGACAGATGGCGGCGCACCACGGACTCCGGCCCGAGGGGCACGGGAGCGTCGGGCAGCACGGCCCCGGCCAGGACCGCCACGCCCTGGACGTCGAGGGTGCGCAGGCCCGCCTCCAGCGCGTCCGAGGAGCCGGAGAACTCCAGCAGTACGTCGTGGGGCCCGTTCCCGGCATCGCGGGCTGGACGTCGGTGGCACCGAACCGCCGTGCCAGCTCGCGCCGTTCGGCTGCGGGATCGACCGCCGTCACCGAGGACGCCCCGGCGAAGGCGGCGGCCGCGACGGCGGTGAGTCCGAGCATGCCCGCCCCGACGACCACGACCCGCTTGCCGTCAAGGCGCGGCGCGCGCTCGACCACGGCCATGACCGTCGCCGTGGCACAGGCGGCCGGCGCGGCGAGGGCGTCCGCCAGCCGGTCGCCGACGACGGCGATCGGCATGCCTCGGGGAAGCAGCACATGGCGGGCGTAGCCGCCCGACAGCGGCCAGTCGGAGGCCCACGCCTCGTGACCCGCCTTGCGCACGGTACGGCACTTGGCCGTGATGCCGGCCAGACAGCGGTCGCCCCGCACGGCAGGGTCACCGACCAGATGACACGCTGCCCGAGCCGCAGTTCTTGGCCGTCGACGGCGCGCGCCCCGCCCGCCCCGAACGCGACGATCTCGCCGACGGTCTCGTGGCCCAGGACGGAGGGGCAGGGCTGCACGCGCCGTCCGCCGACCGTGTGCCGGTCGCTGCCGCAGATGGTGGCCAGGCGGACGCGGACGAGGACCTCTCCCGGTCCGAGCGGGGCGACGGGCACCGACTCCAGGGTGATGTCGCCGCCGCCCCGCCACAGGGCCGCGAGGGTGCGTTCGACCCGGCCGGTGGCGGTCTCGGGGCGGTGGTGGGTCGGATGCGTCATGCCGCGCTCGACTCCGTGCTCGATGCCGGGGCGGTCAGGGGCTCCGTGCCGCGCAGCCCGAACAGCGCGGGGAGCGCGGCCACGGACGGCAGGAGATGAGTGTGCCGGTGCCCGCCGAGCTCCACCGCGTCCGCGGCCCCCGACAGCACACCGACGACGTAGGCGGCACCGGAGTTGGTACCGGCTTCGAGGTCGCGCGGGGTGTCGCCCGCGACCAGCACCCGCCGCACGTCGCGCACCCCCAGCCGCTGCATGGCGGTGAAGATCATGAAGGGGGCCGGGCGTCCGGCCGGCACGTCGCTGCCGCAGACGACCGCGTCCGCGACCGCGTCCCCCTCCCAACCCAGCGCGGACAGCAGCGAGTCCACCACGTCACGGTCGAATCCGGTGTTGAGCGCGACCTTGACGCCCGCGGCCCGCAGCGCGGCGAGAGTCTCGGGGACCTGGGGCAGTGGACGCGGGGGATGCGCGGCGTACGCGGCGGTGAGTCGGCCTGGTGCGCGAGCCGCGCGGGCTCGCCCTCGACGACGTCCGCACGGACCTCGTCGGCACACCGGTGGACGCGGTCCCCGTGGTCGAGGGGGCCCAGGCCTGACCCCGGCCCCGCACGCCGGGGATCGAGGCGACCGCGCGCACGGACGGCACGGTGGCGCGATCCCGGCCCGCGCGGCAGGATGCCCGTCGGGCCCCGGCCCTGACGGGAAGGAAGGTGCCCCATGTTCACCACCCGCCCCACCCTCCAGGGCACCTTCGGCATGGTGTCCTCCACCCACTGGCTGGCCTCCCAGTCGGCGATGGCCGTGCTGGAGACCGGCGGCAACGCCTTCGACGCGGCCGTGGCCGGCGCGTTCGTCCTGCACGTGGTCGAGCCGCATCTGAACGGGCCCGCCGGGGAGGTCCCGATCCTCCTCGCCCCCGCGGGCGGCGACGTCCAGGTGCTGTGCGGGCAGGGAGTGGCGCCCGCGGGAGCCACCATCGCCCACTACCGGGGTCTCGGCCTGGATCTCGTACCCGCCACCGGGCCCCTCGCGGCGGCCGTGCCCGGCGCGTTCGACGCCTGGCTGCTCCTGCTGCGCGACCACGGCACGAAGTCCCTCGCCGACGTGCTGACGTACGCCGTGCACTACGCGGAGCACGGACACGCCCCCGTGGAACACGTCGGGGAGACCGTCGAGCGGGTGCGCACGCTGTTCGAGACCGAGTGGACGTCCTCGGCGGCGCTCTACCTGCCCGACGGGAAGGCGCCCGAGCCCGGCACCCTGCTGCGCAATCCCGCGCTCGCCGCCACCTGGCGACGGCTGCTCGCCGAGGTGTCCGGGGCAGGGGACCGCGAGGCCCGGATCGAGGCGGCCCGCCAGGTGTGGCGGACCGGGTTCATCGCCGAGGCCCTCGTCGGGCAGGCGCGGCGGCCCACCCTGGACACCAGCGGCGAACGCCACACCGGCACCCTGACGGCCGCCGACCTCGCCTCCTGGTCCGCCGGCTACGAGGCTCCCGCGACCTACGACTGGAACGGCTGGACCCTGTGCAAGGCGGGCCCCTGGAGCCAGGGCCCCGCCCTGCTCCAGCAACTCGCGCTGCTCCCGGCCGAACTGCCCCGCCACGGCGGCGCGGACTACGTCCATCTGCTGATCGAGGGCTGCAAGCTCGCCATGGCCGACCGGGAGGCCTGGTACGGCGACGCCGCCGAGGTGCCGCTGGAGGAGCTGCTCTCGGACGCGTACAACGCCGGGCGGCGCTCACTCGTGGGCGAGCGGGCGTCCCACGAGCTGCGCCCCGGTTCCCCCGGGGGCCGCCCGCCACGGCTGAGCGCCGCCGCGCGCCGGGCGGACCCCGGCGGCCCCGGCCTTCCGCCGCCCGGCGCGGGGGAGCCGACCACCGCATCGCCGCCCCGGACACCCGGCGGCCCCGGGGTGGCGGCCGACGGGACCACGCGGGGCGACACCTGCCACATCGACGTCGTGGACCGCTGGGGCAACATGGTCGCCGCCACCCCCAGCGGCGGCTGGCTCCAGTCCAACCCCGTCGTGCCCGAGCTCGGATTCCCGCTCGGCACCCGGCTGCAGATGACCTGGCTGGAGGAGGGCCTGCCGGCCTCCCTCACCCCGGGGCGCCGCCCCCGCACCACCCTCTCCCCGTCCCTCGCGCTGCGCGACGGCGAACCCGTGCTGGCCTTCGGGACGCCCGGGGGCGACCAGCAGGACCAGTGGCAGCTGCACTTCTTCCTGGCCGTGGCCCTGCGCCCCCCGGTCCGCGGCGGCCTCGACCTCCAGGGCGCCATCGACGCGCCGAACTGGCACAACGACGCGTTCCCGAGCTCGTTCCACCCCCGCGGCACGCGCCCGGGGAGCGTGACCGTCGAGTCACGCATGGACGGGGCGGTGATCGAGGAACTACGACAGCGCGGCCACCACGTCACGGTGGGCGAGCCGTGGTCGGAGGGCCGCCTGTGCGCGGTCGCCAGAACCCCCGGGACCGGCCTCCTGTCCGCCGCGGCGAACCCGCGGGGCATGCAGGGCTACGCGGTGGGCCGCTGACACGCGACCCGGACGGCGCCCGGAGCCCGGACCCGCCCGCGAATTCACGGGGATTCCACCCCGGATACACCCACCCGGCGGGGATTGTCAGTGGCGGGTGTTCTCATGGGCACATGAACACAGACATCGAAACCATCGACGAGTTTCTGACCCGCCGCGGCTCCGACGTGGAAGAGGCCGTCCGCCAGGCGGCGGCGCTGGAGATCATGCCCCGCTTCCGGCGGCTCGCGGAGCACGAGATCGACGAGAAGAGCGGCCCGCACGACCTGGTCACCGACGCCGACCGCAACGCCGAGACCTACCTCACCGAGGCGCTCGTCAAGCTGCTGCCCCACTCCGTCGTGGTGGGCGAGGAGGCCGTGCACGCCAACCCGGCCACCTATGACGCCCTGCGCGGCGAGGCACCCGTGTGGATCGTGGACCCGGTCGACGGGACACGGCAGTTCGTGCACGGCGACCCCGGCTTCTGCACGCTGATCGCCCTCGCCCTCGACGGCGTCGTCCTCGCCTCGTGGACCTACGCCCCGGCCCTGGACCAGCTGGCCACGGCCGTGAAGGGCCAGGGGGCCTTCCTCGACGGCGCGCCGCTGCGCTCCGGCTCGCCCGCCCCGGGCCAGGAGCTGGAGGTCGCCACCTCCCACCCGTACTACACGACGGACGAGCAGAAGCACGCCCTCCTCGGCCTGCGGACGGACGGCGTCCGCCCGCGCTTCTGCGGCTCGGCGGGCCTGGAGTACCTGCGCATAGCCGAGGGCCGCCTGGACGCGACCGCGTTCTCCTGGGAGGCGGCCTGGGACCACGCGGCGGGCCTTCTGCTGGTGGAGGAGGCGGGCGGCGCGCACCTCACCCTGGCCGGGGAGCCCTTCCGGATCACCGGCGGCAACGCGCTGCCCTTCACCGCGGCCCGGGACGAGGCCACGGCCCGCCGGGTGCTGGGACTGCTCTCGGGCGACGCCTGAACCCGCCCGCGCGCGGTGAACTCCCGTGCCCCCGCGCGCAATGCGCCGTCGCCGTCCCGACCGGGGGCCACCACCCGCGGCCGGAGGGCGCCGGGCTCCCCGGCATATGCTGATGTCGAGCGCGCGTCGGCTGACGAAGGAGTCCGAAGGTGCCGTCGATACACGATGCGGTCGTGGTGGGAGCCGGACCCAACGGACTGACGGCTGCCGTGGAACTGGCCCGTCGAGGGTTCTCCGTGGCCGTCTTCGAAGCGCGCGACACCGTCGGCGGGGGCGCCCGCACCGAGGAGCTGACCCTGCCGGGCTTCCGGCACGACCCCTGCTCCGCCGCGCACCCCCTCGGCATCAACTCGCCCGCCTTCCGGGCCCTGCCCCTGGCGCGGTACGGCCTGGAGTGGCTGCACGCCGAGCTGCCCATGGCCCACCCGTTCCCGGACGGCACGGCCGCCGTGCTGTCCCGGTCCGTCGCCGAGACGGCGGCCTCGTTCGGCCCGCGCGACGCGGGCACCTACCGCAGGCTGGTCACCCCCTTCCTCGACCACTGGGACACCCTGGCCCGCGACTTCATGTCGCTGCCGCTCACCGCCCTGCCCCGGGACCCGGTCACCCTGGCCCGGTTCGGGCTCACCGGCCTGCCCCCGTCGACCTGGCTGCTGCGCCGCTTCCGCGACGAGCGGGCCAAGGCCCTGTTCGCCGGCCTCGTCGCCCACGTGATGGCACCGCTCGGCGGCATCGCCACCAGCGCCGTCGGCCTGGTCTTCGCGCTCGCCGCGCACGCCCGCGGCTGGCCGGTGGCCCGCGGCGGCTCCCAGGCCATCTCCGACGCGCTCGCCGCGTATCTGCGCGACCTCGGCGGGAGCATCCACACCGACTACGAGATCAAGCGCCTGGACGACCTGCCCCCGGCCCGCGCCTACGTCTTCGACACCTCGCCCACCGCCCTGGCCCGGATCGCGGGCCTGCGCAGCTACTGCGAGGACTACCGGTACGGCGCCGGCGTCTTCAAGATCGACTACGCGCTGGACGGCCCGGTGCCGTGGACGGCGCGGGAGCCGCGCGTCGCGGGCACGGTGCAGATCGGTGCCGACAGCGCGGAGATCGGCACCGCCCTGCGCGCCGCCTCCCGCACGGACCGCGCGCCCGAGGCGCCCTTCCTCATCACCGTGCAGCCCGGTGTCGCCGACCCCTCCCGGGCTCCGGAGGGCAAACAGGTCTTCTGGGCCTACGGCCATGTGCCGAACAACTGGCGGGGCGACCTCACCGACGCGATGGAGCGCCAACTGGAGCGCTTCGCCCCGGGCTTCCGCGACCGCGTCCTCGCCCGCGCCATCGCGGGGCCGCCCGAACTCGCGGCCCGCAACGCCAACTACGTCGGCGGCGACATCGGCACCGGTGCCGCGTCCGGACTCCAGCTGCTGCTGCGCCCCAGGCTCTCCCTGTTCCCGTACCGCACCCCGCACCCGGCCGTCTTCATCTGCTCCGCCGCCACCCCGCCGGGCCCCGGGGTGCACGGCATGTCGGGGCACAACGCGGCGAAGGCGGTCTGGAGGAGGCTGAGGCAGACATGACCACGATCACCCTGGTCCAGGGCGACATCACCCGGCAGAGCGCCGACGCGATCGTCAACGCGGCCAACTCCTCGCTGCTCGGCGGGGGAGGCGTGGACGGAGCCATCCACCGGCGCGGCGGCCCGGCGATCCTCGAGGAATGCCGCCGGCTGCGTGCCGGGCACTACGGCAAGGGACTGGCCACGGGCAAGGCGGTCGCCACGACGGCGGGCGACCTGGACGCCCGCTGGGTGATCCACACGGTGGGGCCCGTCTTCGCGGCCTCGCAGGACCGTTCGGACCTGCTGGCGTCCTGCTACCGCGAGTCGCTGAGGCTCGCCGACGAACTCGGCGCCCGCAGCGTCGCGTTCCCCGCCATCTCCACCGGTGTCTACCGGTGGCCGATCGACGACGCCGCCCGCATCGCCGTGGAGACCGTGCGCGCCGCCCCGACGGCGGCCGAGGAGGTCAGGTTCGTCCTCTTCGACGAGCGGGCCTACGAGGCGTTCGCCGCGCACCTGCGCTGACCGCGAGCCCTCGCACCCGGGCAGCGGCCCGGCGTACCGGCGGGCGGCGTCCCGGGCGGCGGCGCCCGGGCGAGCGACCCGGCGCGTCGGGCCGGTGGCCCCGGTGACCTGGGCCGGCGATCTCGGCCGGCGACCTGGTGTCGAGGGTGCCGCCGAGCCGGGCGCAGGGCAGCCGGCCGACCGACGCCGCCGTATCGCCATGTCGGATTTCCGCCAGCCCGCACCCGGTCCGTGCTCGATGCTGGAGGCATGCGCAACGGAATGCACGGCGACCGGGACCGATGTGTGCGCGCCGTCCGGTCGAAGGACGCGCGCTTCGACGGATGGTTCTTCACGGCCGTCCTGACCACCCGGATCTACTGTCGGCCCAGCTGCCCGGTCGTGCCGCCGAAGCCGGAGAACATGACGTTCTACCCGAGCGCGGCCGCCTGCCAGCAGGCCGGGTTCAGGGCCTGCAAACGGTGCCGCCCGGACGCCAGCCCCGGCTCACCCGCGTGGAACGAGCGCGCCGACCTGGTCGCCCGTGCCATGCGGCTGATCGCCGACGGCGTGGTGGACCGCGAGGGCGTGCCCGGCCTCGCCGCCCGCCTGGGCTACAGCGCCCGGCAGATCGAGCGCCGGCTGCTGGCCGAACTCGGCGCCGGACCCCTCGCGCTCGCCCGGGCCCAGCGGGCCCAGACCGCCCGGCTCCTCATCGAGACGACGGCACTGCCGATGGCGGAGATCGCCTTCGCCTCCGGCTTCTCCTCGATCCGCGCCTTCAACGACACCGTCCGCGAGGTCTTCGCGTTCTCCCCGAGTGAGCTGCGTGGACGACGTCCGCCGGGCACAGTGGCCGCCCCGGGGGTCCTGAGCCTCAGGCTGCCCTTCCGCGCCCCGCTCAACCCCGACAACCTCTTCGGCCACCTCGCCGCGACCGCCGTGCCCGGCGTGGAGGAGTGGCGCGACGGCGCATACCGGCGCACGCTCCGGCTGCCGTACGGGCACGGGGTCGTGGCACTGACCCCGTGCGCCGACCACATCGCCTGCCGCCTCACCCTCGGCGACCTGCGCGACCTGCCCGTCGCCATCAGCCGCTGCCGGCGGATGCTCGACCTCGACGCGGACCCGGTCGCCGTGGACGACCAGTTGCGCACGGACCCGCTGCTCGCGCCCCTGGTCGACAAGGCCCCGGGGAGACGCGTGCCCCGCACCGTGGACGAGGCCGAGTTCGCCGTGCGGGCCGTCCTGGGCCAGCAGGTCTCCACGGCCGCCGCCCGCACCCATGCGGCCCGACTCGTCACGGCGCACGGCGAGCGGATCGAGGACCCCGAGGGCGGACTCACCCACCTCTTCCCGTCGCCGCAGGCGCTCGCCGCCCTCGACCCCGACACGCTCGCCATGCCGCGCACACGCCGTGCCACCTTCACCACCCTGGTGGGTCGACTGGCGGACGGATCCCTCCACGTGGGCGTGGAGAGCGACTGGGAGGAGAGCCGGTCCCGGCTGCTGGCCCTGCCCGGCTTCGGCCCCTGGACGGTGGAGGTGATCGCGATGCGCGCCCTCGGCGACCCCGACGCCTTCCTGCCGACCGACCTCGGCATCCGCCGGGCGGCCCGGGAGCTTGGCCTGCCGTCCACCCCGGCCGCGCTCACCGCACGCGCCGCGGCCTGGCGGCCCTGGCGGGCCTACGCGGTCCAGTACCTGTGGGCGACCGACGGCCACCCCATCAACTTCCTTCCCACCCGGACCTCCCACCGCAAGGACACCTCATGAAGCAGCACACCGTCATCGACAGCCCCTACGGCCCGCTCACCCTGGTCGCCGAGGACCGGGTCCTGTGCGGCCTGTACATGGCCGGGCAGCGCCACCGCCCACCCGAGGACAGTTTCGGCGCCCGCGACGACACACCCTTCGGTGAGGCGATCGACCAGCTGGGGGCCTACTTCCAGGGCGAGCTGAAGGAGTTCACCCTCGGTCTCCGGCTGAACGGAACCCCGTTCCAGCGCAGCGTGTGGCAGCAGCTGCGCCTGATCCCGTACGGCGAGACCCGCTCGTACGGCGAACTGGCCCAGGCGCTCGGCGCACCGAGTGCCTCCCGCGCGGTCGGACTCGCCAACGGCAAGAACCCGGTCGGGATCATCGTGCCGTGCCATCGGGTGGTCGGAGCGAACGGCAGCCTGACGGGCTACGGCGGCGGCCTGGACCGCAAGCAGCGCCTGCTGGACTTCGAGAGCGGCGCGGGGCTCTTCTGACGCCGCGCCCGGTCAGCGGCGCCCCGCCCGCGCCGGGCCTGCTCCCGACTCCGTACCCGGGTCTCATGAGCCGCTCTCGCCGCTCAGCCCGTGCAGCAGCCTCGGCAGGGCCGTGCCGATCGGCTCGCGCACGACCTCGGCGGCGCGGTCGTCGTACGGCGTCGGCTCGGCGTTGACGATGACGAGCCGGGCCCCGTGGTCGGCCGCGACTCCGGCGAGCCCGGCGGCGGGCTGGACCTGGAGGCTGGTGCCCACCGCGATGAACAGGTCGCACGCCTTGGTGATGGCGAGGGCCTCACCCAGTACCGCCGGGTCGAGCCGCTCGCCGAACATGACGGTCGCCGACTTGAGGATGCCGCCGCACTCCAGGCACAGCGGATCGTCCTCACCGGCCTCGACGCGGGCGATGGCGTCCCGCATGGGGCCGCGCGCACGACAGCTCGTGCACACGACGCTCCGCGCGGTGCCGTGCAGTTCCAGGACCTTGCGCTCGGGCATCCCGGCGAGCTGGTGCAGCCCGTCCACGTTCTGGGTGATGACCCGGACCGGGACGCCGGACCGCTCCAGCTCCGCGACGGCTCGGTGCGCGGCGTTCGGCTGGGCATGGAGCGTGCGGTTCTTCCGCCGCAGCTGCCAGGACCTGCGGCGGATCTCCGGATCGCCCATATAGTACTCGTAGGTGACGAGCTTCTCGGCCTCGGGGTCCCGCCGCCACAGTCCGTTCGGGCCTCGGTAGTCGGGGATTCCGGAGTCCGTGGAGATGCCTGCGCCACTGAGCAGGGCGACGAGGGGCCTTTTCATGGCCCGAGCGTAGGCCGCCCCTCGCGCCGGTGCGAACCGATATCGGATCGGGCAGGAACCCCGCGGGCCGGGCCCGCCCTCAGCGCGCCCCCGACAGCTCCCTGAGCGCGACCGTCCGGAAGTCGTGGGGCGGGCGGCCGGTGAGCTGACGGACCGTGTCCGTGACGCGGGCCTCGGCCCCCTCGGCGATGGCGCGGTCCATGCCGGCGAGGATCGCGGCGAACTCCGACGGCATGAACGCCGCCAGGTGGTCCCGCATCTGTTCGAACGTCAGCTCGCGATGGGTCACGGGCCGGCCGGTGACCTCGGTGAGGACGGCGGCGATGTCGTCGTAGCCGAGCGCCTGCGGACCGGTCAGGACCAGGTCCGTGTGGGGTGCCCGGTCGCCGGTCAGCGCCTGGACGGCGACGGCCGCGATGTCGTCGGCGTCGACGAACCCGATCCGGCCGGTCCCGGTCGCGCTCACCAGGACCCGCTTACCGTGTTCTCCCGGGACGACGCGGGCGTCGGCCTGCGCGCCCGTGAAGTTCTGCATGAACCACGAGGGCCGCAGCACCGCCCACTGCGGGAACAGGCCGGGCAGGGCCTGGTGCACCGCGCCCGCCCCCGGGCCCGCCTCGGGGATGGCCGAGGAGCTGAGGAGCACCGCGCGGCGCACCCCCGCGGCCCGGGCCTCGCGCAGGAAGGGCAGCATGGTGGCGGCCGGGTCGGGGTCGCCCACGGGCGGCACGAGGTAGACCCGGTCCGCTCCCGTGAGAGCGGCGCCGAAGCAGGCCGGGTCGTACCAGTCGAAGCGGACCGGTTCGGCGCCGGGGAGCGGCCGCGCGCCGCGGCTCGCGGCCCGGACGCGATGGCCGCGGGTGACGAGCCCGGCGGTGACACGGCTGCCGGTGGTGCCCGTGGCACCCGTGACGAGGGTGGTCGGATGTGCGGTCATCGGGCGGCGCTCCCGGTGAAGTCCGTGCCCGGCTCCTGGAGGGCCAGGGGGTTCCAGTAGTCCCGGTAGGCGGTGAAGCGCCCGTCCCGGACGGTCACCACGGCGATGTACGTCATCTCGAACGGCCCGCCCGTCCGTACCAGGCGGCCCACGGCACGCATCTCGACCACGATGGTCTCGGGGTCGGTGGTCCGGTGGATCGACAGGTCGGGGAAGTCGTGCAGGTCGATGTGGTCGGGGTAGTCCCGCATGTAGTCGGCGATCGCCGCCCTGCCCTCCAGCCGCCCGGGCCATCCCGGCGGAGCGAAGGGGAACTCCATCCGGCCCTCCTCGGCCCACAGGTCGACCCAGGCGGGCACGTCCTTGGCCAGGAGCAGCCGCAGGCTGTGGCGGTAGAGCTCTTCCGGTGAGCGGTGCGTGGGCATGGGATCTCTCCGTCGCATACGATACGGACCTGTGGTCCGTTTTGACGTGCCCAACAATACGGACCGCCGGTCCGGATCGCAACGTCAGGCGCCAAGGCTGGACGCCGGCGCCGGGCGTCGATGCCAGGCGTCAAGGCCGGGCAGGGTCGGGTCCACGACGCCGAGAGCGCCGAGAAGAGGAGGCACCGTATGACCGAGCGCAGACCGCGCAAGGACGCGATCCGCAACAAGGCGGCCGTGTTCGACGCCGCCGACCGGCTGTTCGCGCGCCAGAGCCCCTCGGGCGTCACCATGGCCGACATCGCGGCCGAGGCGGGCGTCGGCAAGGCGACCCTCTTCCGCGCCTTCGGCGACCGCACCGCCCTGATCCGGGCCCTGTACGAGGCGCGGCTCGAACCGGTGCGCCAAGCCGTCGAGGAGGGCCCCCCACCCCTGGGGCCCGCCACCGAGCCGCGGGTGCGGGTGCCGGCCCTGCTCGACGCCGTCCTGTGCTTCAAGCTCGACAACCGGCACCTCGCGCTCGCCCTGGAGCAGACGGGCGGCGACAGCCCCTACGGCGCGGAGCACTACGAGCGCTGGCACGCGCTGCTGCGCGGCGCGCTGGAGGGGATCCTCGGCCCGGACGACGCCGACTTCACCGCCCATGCGCTGCTGGCCGCCACCCGGGCCGATCTCGTCGGCCATCTGGCCGGTGACAAGGGGCTACCCCGGCAGGAGCTGCGGGACCGCCTGGCGAGGTTCACCGCCTCGGTCCTCGGCGCACGCGGCTGACCGGCCGCGCCCGGTGGCCGGCCGGGCCGTGACGGCGGCCGGGCGGGTTGGCTAAGGGTTGTCCCGTGATCCCCGGTGGATCAGCGCGCGGCGTCGGATGCGGTGCATCGCAAGGCGGAGGGTCGTCCGCATACTGGGCGTATGCGGGCGACCCGACAACGCGGCGAGGTGCCGTAGCTGTCGTCGCCCGCCCGCCGGGGATCGCGGGAGAGCCCTTAGGGTCGCAGCGGCGCGGCTGCCTTGACATGCGCAAGGCTCGAAGAGCGAGGGGAATGCTGGTGGCGGACGCTGCTGGGAACGGCACCCGGAGGGTGCTCATCGCCGCTGACAAGTTCAAGGGCTCACTGACGGCCCTGGAGGTCGCGGAGCGGGTGACGGCGGGACTGCGCTCGGTCGTGCCCGGTCTCCAGGTCGAGGCGCTGCCCGTGGCCGACGGCGGCGACGGGACCGTGGACGCGGCCCTGGCCGCCGGGTTCGAACGCCGTGAGGTGCGGGTCAGGGGCCCTGTCGGGGACGCGGTGACCGCCGCGTTCGCGCTGCGCGACGGGGTCGCGGTCGTGGAGACGGCCCAGGCGAGCGGCCTGCGGCGGCTGCCGGCCGGCGTGCTCGCGCCGCTGACCGCGTCGACGTACGGCACCGGGGAACTGCTGCGCGCGGCGCTCGACGCCGGGGCGCGGACGATCGTGTTCGGGGTCGGCGGGAGCGCGACGACGGACGGGGGCGCGGGAATGCTGTGCGCGCTCGGGGCGCGCCTCCTGGACGCGGGCGGCGAGCCGGTGGCGCCGGGCGGGGGCGGCCTCGCGGAACTGGCCCACGCGGACCTCTCGGGCCTGGACCGGCGGCTGTCCTCGGCGGACCTGGTGCTCGCGAGCGACGTCGACAACCCCCTGACCGGACCGCTCGGCGCGCCCGCGGTGTACGGACCGCAGAAGGGTGCCACGCCGCGGGACGTGGCCGCCCTGGACGCGGCGCTCGCCCACTACGCGAAGGTCCTGGCGGAGTCGGGCTGCCCCGCGGCGCGGGCGTACGCCACCTCGCCGGGCGCGGGCGCCGCGGGCGGCCTCGGCTTCGGGGCGCTGGTGCTCGGCGCGCGCTTCAGGCCGGGCATCGAGGTCGTCCTGGACGTCCTCGGCTTCGCCCCGGCACTGGAGCGGGCCTCGCTGGTGATCACGGGCGAGGGCTCGCTGGACCGGCAGACACTGCACGGCAAGGCGCCGGCGGGGGTCGCGGCGGCGGCGAGGGCGGCCGGCCGGGAGGTGGTCGCGGTCTGCGGCCGTCTGGACCTGCCGCCCGAGGCCCTGGCGCGGGCGGGTATCCGCCGTGCGTACCCGCTCACGGAGGTCGAACCTGACGTGGCCCGCTGCATCGCGGACGCGGGTCCGCTCCTGGAACGCGTCGCGGAGCGCATCGCCCGGGACTTCCTGGTCTGAGACCCGAACGGCGGGGCAGGGCCGCCGGACGGCACGCCGGGCGGCACACGAAGGGGCCCCGGCCATACGATCGTATGGCCGGGGCCCCTTCGTCTCTGCACCCGTCTTCGCGGGCCCGCTACGGCAGCTGCGCCGCTCGCGCCTCACGGCGGTTGTCACGGAAGGTGTTGACCCGGCGAGCCGTCGCGAACAGCGGGATCACCGCGCCCATCACCAGCTGGAGCGCACAGCCCGTCTGGAGCAGCAGCTGACCGCTCGGGGCGTCGAAGGCCCAGGCGGCCAGCAGCCCCATCGACAGGACGATCCAGCCCAGCATGGCGACCGCCAGACGGCCCCGCGGCTTCGGGTACTCCACCCGGCTCACCATCAGCCACGCCGTGCCGATGATCGCCAGCAGCGTGGCGAAGAACGGCAGCTCCAGCAGGACGATCGAGACGACCGTCAGCGCGCCGAACGGGGAGGGCATGCCCTGGAACACGCCGTCCTTCAGAGTGACGCACGAGAAGCGCGCAAGCCTGAGCACCACCGCCAGCAGCACCACGATCGCGCCCACCGCCGCGACCCTCTGGTGCGCGTCGTCCGCCACCATGCCGTAGACGAGGACGAAGTACGCGGGCGCCAGGCCGAAGCTGATCAGGTCCGAGAGGTTGTCCAGCTCCGCGCCCATCGGGGAGGAGCGCAGCTTGCGGGCCACCAGGCCGTCGCACAGGTCGAAGATGGCCGCGCACAGCATCAGGATGACCGCCGTGGCGGCGCTGTGCCGTGCCATGCCCGTCGACTCGTCGTTGCCCGTCAGATGCGGGATGAGGATGCCGGTGGTCGTGAAGTACACCGCCATGAACCCGCACGTGGCGTTGCCCAGGGTGAGGGTGTCCGCTATCGACAGGCGCAGCGAGAGAGGCATCTCCTCCTCGTCGCCGACGTCGTCGGCCTCCGGCACCCAGTCGGACTTGATCTCCGGATCAATCACGGTCAAGACGAGTCACCCCAGCCACGGTCTTCTGACCGACCTCGACCGCGACCTCCACGCCCTCGGGCAGGTAGAGGTCGACACGCGAGCCGAAGCGGATCAGACCGATGCGGTCGCCCTGCTCGACCTTCGAGCCCTGCGGGAGGTAGGGCACGATACGGCGGGCCACCGCGCCGGCGATCTGGATCATCTCGATGTCGCCGAGTTCGGTGTCGAAATGCCAGACTACGCGCTCGTTGTTCTCGCTCTCCTTGTTGAACGCGGGAACGAAGCCGCCCGGGATGTGCTCCACCGATGTCACGGTCCCGGCGAGCGGCGCGCGGTTGACATGGACATTGAGCGGGCTCATGAAGATCGCGACGCGGGTGCGCCCGTCCTTCCACGGCATGATGCTCTGCACCACGCCGTCGGCCGGCGAGATGACCCGGCCCCGGGTGATCTCTCGCTCGGGGTCGCGGAAGAACCACAGCATGCCCGCCGCGAGCGCGGTGGCGGGCACGGCCACGGCCTTGGCGGCGCCGGAGCGGCGCGCCCGGACCAGGCTGACTGCTGCGGTGGCCAGGGTCGGGAGAAGCCACGGCGATGCTCCGCGCGCCAGGCGTACGCTGCTAAAGCTGTCGCGGGGTGCAGAGGTTTTGCTGTGGGGCATGGATGACCTTCGTAGCGGATGATGCCGCGCTTCGACGGGGGACGGCGGCTTTCCGGCGATCGTACCGGGCGCGGGCCGCAACTGGGCAAGCGAGGAAGCCGAGTCGATGGCCCAAGAGTGCCTACGGGGTGTGATCTTCTTCGCGAAGAAAACACCCCGAAACAGAACATCTAGCCCTGGAGTCGATACTCTTCGAGCAAACGGCGACCGATGATCATTTTCTGGATTTCGGCGGTACCTTCACCGATGAGCAGCATCGGAGCCTCGCGGTAGAGACGCTCGATTTCGTACTCCTTGGAGAAGCCGTAACCGCCGTGGATGCGGAAGGCGTCCTCCACGACCTCCTTGCAGTACTCGGAGGCCAGGTACTTCGCCATTCCGGCCTCCAGGTCGTTTCGCTCCCCGGAGTCCTTTTTGCGAGCTGCGTTCACCATCATGGCATGCGCGGCCTCGACCTTGGTAGCCATTTCGGCCAGTTTGAACTGGATCGCCTGGTGCTGGGCGATGGGCTTGCCGAAGGTGTTGCGCTGCTGGGCGTACGACACGCCGAGCTCGAAGGCACGCTGCGCGACACCGCAGCCACGGGCCGCCACGTTCACGCGGCCGACCTCGACGCCGTCCATCATCTGGTAGAAGCCCCGGCCGGTCACCCCGCCCAGGACGCGGTCGGCCGGCACGCGCAGGCCGTCCATGACGAGCTCCGTCGTGTCGACGCCCTTGTAGCCCATCTTGTCGATCTTCCCGGGGATGGTGAGGCCCGGGCGGACCTCGCCGAAGCCGGGCTCCTTCTCCACCAGGAAGGTGGTCATCGACTTGTGGGGCGCCGTGCCCTCGGGGTGTCCTTCGTCACTGCGGACGAGCACCGCGACCAGCGTGGAGGAGCCGCCGTTCGTCAGCCACATCTTCTGGCCGTTCAGGACGTACTCGTCGCCGTCCTTCACCGCCTTGGACGTGATGGCCGACACGTCGGACCCCAGGGCGGGCTCCGACATCGAGAACGCGCCCCGGATCTCGCCGAGCGCCATCTTCGGCAGGAAGTAGTCCTTCTGCTCCTGCGTGCCGTGCTGCTTGAGCATGTACGCCACGATGAAGTGCGTGTTGATGATGCCGGACACCGACATCCAGCCGCGGGCGATCTCCTCCACGCACAGCGCGTAGGTCAGCAGCGACTCCCCGAGGCCCCCGTACTCCTCGGGGATCATCAGACCGAACAGGCCGAGTTCCTTCAGGCCGTCCACGATCTGCTGCGGGTACTCGTCGCGGTGCTCGAGACCGGTCGCGACCGGAATGATCTCCTTGTCGACAAAGTCCCGGACGGTGGAGAGGATCTCCTGCTGGACGTCGGTCAGACCGGCGGTCTGGGCGAGGCGCGCCATCACTTCTCCTGCTTCTGCGTGGAGGGGTCCAGCAGTTCCGGGCGGCCGGGCTGCTCGCCGCCGCGCTCCTTGATGTACGTCTCGGTCGGCACCATCACCTTGCGGCGGAACACGCACACCAGGGTGCCGTCCTGCTTGTAGCCCTTGGTCTCGACGTAGACGATGCCGCGGTCGTTCTTCGACTTCGACGGCCACTTGTCGAGCACGGCCGTCTCGCCGTAGATCGTGTCACCGTGGAACGTGGGGGCCACGTGCCTGAGGGACTCGATCTCCAGGTTGGCGATCGCCTTGCCGGAGACGTCCGGCACGGACATGCCGAGCAGGAGGGAGTAGATGTAGTTGCCCACGACGACGTTCTTGCCGAAGTCCGTCGTCCTCTCCGCATAGTTCGTGTCCATGTGGAGCGGGTGGTGGTTCATGGTCAGGAGGCAGAACAGGTGGTCGTCGTACTCGGTGACCGTCTTGCCCGGCCAGTGCTTGTACGTCGCCCCGACCTCGAACTCCTCGTAGGTGCGTCCGAACTGCATCGCGCTCAGGCCTCCGGGATCTCGAACGTGCTGGTGCGCTGCATGCCGGCGGCGCGCCCCTTGCCGGAGACGACCAGGGCCATCTTGCGGCTGGCCTCGTCGATCATCTCGTCGCCGAGCATCGCGGAGCCCTTCTTGCCGCCGGCCTCGGACGTGTAGTAGTCGTACGCGTCCAGGATCAGCTCGGCGTGGTCGTAGTCCTCCTGGGACGGCGAGAAGATCTCGTTGGAGGCCTCGACCTGGCCCGGGTGCAGCACCCACTTGCCGTCGAAGCCGAGCGCGGCGGCGCGCTGCGCGACCTCGCGGTAGCCCTCGACGTTGCGGATCTGGAGGTAGGGGCCGTCGATCGCCTGGAGGTTGTTGGCGCGGGCGGCCATAAGGATCTTCATCAGGATGTAGTGGTAGGCGTCCGCCGGGTAGCCGGGCGGCTGCTCGCCCACGACGAGCGACTTCATGTTGATCGACGCCATGAAGTCGGCCGGGCCGAAGATGATGGTCTCGACGCGCGGGGAGGCCTGCGCGATGGCGTTGACGTTGTTGAGGCCCTGCGCGTTCTCGATCTGCGCCTCGATGCCGATCTTGCCGACCTCGAAGCCCATCGTCTTCTCGATCTGCGTCAGCAGCAGGTCCAGGGCGACGACCTGCTCGGCGTTCTGCACCTTCGGCAGCATGATGCAGTCGAGGTTGGGGCCCGCGCCCTCGACGACCGTCACCACGTCGCGGTAGGTCCACTCGGTCGTCCAGTCGTTGACGCGCACCACGCGCGTCTTGCCCGTCCAGTCGCCCTCGTTGAGGAACTTGACGATGGTGTGCCGCGCCTCGGGCTTGGCCAGCGGCGCGCACGCGTCCTCAAGGTCCAGGAAGACCTGGTCGGCGGGGAGGCCCTGCGCCTTCTCCAGGAAGCGGGGGTTGCTGCCCGGAACGGCCAGGCAGGAACGCCGCGGGCGAAGGCGGTTGACAGGGATCGTCATGCGGGGACCTCCAGGGGGTCGAGCTTGTTCGCTTTCCGGATCTCGTCGACGATACGGCCGATGATTCCGGTGATGTCGAAGTCCTTCGGGGTGAAGACCGCTGCCACTCCAGCGGCCCTGAGCTGCTCGGCGTCGGCGTTCGGGATGATGCCACCCGCGATCACCGGGATGTCCAGCGCCCCGGCCTCCCGCAGCCGCTCCAGCACGTCCGGCACCAGCTGCGCGTGCGAACCGGAGAGGATGGACAGGCCGACCGCGTGCACGTCCTCCGCGAGCGCGGCGTCCACTATCTGCTCCGGCGTCAGCCGGATGCCCTGGTAGACCACCTCGAACCCGGCGTCGCGGGCCCGCACGGCGATCTGCTCGGCGCCGTTGGAGTGCCCGTCCAGGCCCGGCTTGCCGACGAGGAAGCGGAGCTTGCCGACGCCCAGGTCCTGGGCCGTCAGGTCCACCTTGCGGCGCACCTCGGCCATCGCCGAGCCCTCCTCGGCGGTCACCGCGACCGGCGCCGACGACACCCCGGTCGGGGCGCGGAACTCGCCGAACACCTCGCGCAGGGCCCCGGACCACTCGCCGGTCGTGACGCCGGCGCGGGCGCACTCCAGGGTGGCCTCCATGAGGTTGGCGGTGCCCTTGGCCGCCTCCTTCAGCCGCTCCAGCGCCTTGCAGGGGCGCGGGTGGTTGAAGGGCGGCTGGTAGCGGGTGTCGCGCCACTTCTCCAGCGAGGCGATGACGCGCGCCTCCACCGCCGGGTCGACCGTCTGGATCGCGGTGTCCAGGTCGGCCGTCAGCGGGTTCGGCTCGGTCGTCTCGAAGACGTTGACGCCGATGATCTTCTCCTGGCCGGACTCGATCCGCGCCCGGCGCTCGGCGTGCGAGGCCACGAGCTGGGACTTGAGATAGCCCGACTCGACGGCCGCCATCGCGCCGCCCATCTCCTGGATCCGGTCGATCTCGGCGAGCGACTCCTCGACCAGCCGGCCCACCTCGGCCTCGATGACCGTGGAGCCCTCGAAGATGTCGTCGTACTCCAGCAGGTCGCTCTCGTGCGCGAGCACCTGCTGGATGCGCAGCGACCACTGCTGGTCCCAGGGCCGGGGCAGGCCCAGCGCCTCGTTCCAGGCGGGAAGCTGCACGGCACGCGCGCGCGCGTCCTTGGAGAGGGTCACGGCCAGCATCTCCAGCACGATCCGCTGGACGTTGTTCTCCGGCTGCGCCTCCGTCAGGCCCAGGGAGTTGACCTGGACGCCGTAGCGGAAGCGGCGGTGCTTGGGGTTCTCGATGCCGTACCGCTCACGCGTGACCTTGTCCCAGATCCGCCCGAACGCCCGCATCTTGCACATCTCCTCGATGAAGCGGACGCCCGCGTTCACGAAGAAGGAGATGCGGCCCACGACATCGCCCATGCGCTCCTGCGGCACCTGGCCGCTGTCGCGCACCGCGTCGAGGACGGCGATCGCCGTCGACATCGCGTACGCGATCTCCTGCACCGGCGTGGCGCCCGCCTCCTGCAGGTGGTAGCTGCAGATGTTGATCGGGTTCCACTTGGGGATGTGGGAGACCGTGTACGCGATCATGTCCGTCGTCAGCCGGAGCGAGGGCCCCGGCGGGAAGACGTGCGTCCCGCGCGACAGGTACTCCTTGACGATGTCGTTCTGGGTCGTGCCCTGGAGCTTGGTGATGTCCGCGCCCTGCTCCTCGGCGACGACCTGGTAGAGCGCCAGCAGCCACATCGCCGTGGCGTTGATCGTCATCGAGGTGTTCATCTGTTCCAGCGGGATGTCCTGGAACAGCCGGCGCATGTCACCGAGGTGCGCGACCGGAACCCCGACCCGGCCGACCTCGCCGCGGGCGAGGATGTGGTCGGAGTCGTAGCCGGTCTGCGTCGGCAGGTCGAACGCCACCGACAGGCCGGTCTGGCCCTTGGCGAGGTTGCGCCGGTACAGCTCGTTGGACGCCTCGGCGGTGGAGTGGCCGGCATAGGTGCGCATGAGCCACGGCCGGTCCCTCTCCTTGCGCGGGGACTGTGTCTGACGCTCAGTCATCAGTGACCTCCGGTGTCGCTCAGATGTTCCGGAAGCGGTTGATCGCGTCGATGTGCTGGGCGCGCATCTCCTCGTCGCGCACGCCGAGGCCCTCCTCGGGGGAGAGGCACAGGACGCCGACCTTGCCCTGGTGGAGGTTGCGGTGCACGTCGTACGCGGCCTGGCCGGTGTCCCCCAGCGAGTACACCTTCGACAGCGTCGGGTGGATCTTGCCCTTGGCGATGAGGCGGTTGGCCTCCCAGGCCTCGCGGTAGTTCGCGAAGTGCGAGCCGATGATCCGCTTGAGGGACATCCACAGGTAGCGGTTGTCGTACTCGTGCATGTACCCCGAGGTCGAGGCGCAGGTGGTGATGGTGCCGCCCTTGCGGGTGACGAAGACGCTCGCCCCGAAGGTCTCGCGGCCGGGGTGCTCGAAGACGATGTCGATGTCCTCGCCGCCGGTCAGCTCACGGATGCGCTTGCCGAAGCGCTTCCACTCCTTCGGGTCCTGGGTCTGCTCGTCCTTCCAGAACTTGTAGCCCTCGGCGTTGCGGTCGATGATCGCCTCGGCGCCCATGGAGCGGCAGATGTCCGCCTTCTGGTCGCTGGACACGACACAGATCGGGTTGGCGCCGCCGGCCAGCGCGAACTGGGTGGCGTACGAGCCGAGGCCTCCGCTCGCGCCCCAGATCAGCACGTTGTCGCCCTGCTTCATGCCGGCGCCGTTGCGGGAGACCAGCTGGCGGTAGGCGGTCGAGTTGACCAGACCGGGCGCCGCGGCCTCCTCCCAGCTGAGGTGGTCCGGCTTCGGCATCAGCTGGTTGGACTTGACGAGCGCGATCTCGGCGAGGCCGCCGAAGTTGGTCTCGAAGCCCCAGATGCGCTGCTCGGGGTCGAGCATCGTGTCGTTGTGGCCGTCCGAGGACTCCATCTCGACGGAGAGGCAGTGCGCGACGACCTCGTCACCGGGCTTCCAGGCGTTGACGCCGGGGCCGGTGCGCAGGACGACGCCCGCGAGGTCGGAGCCGATGATGTGGTACGGGAGGTCGTGGCGCTTGGCCAGGTCGTTGGTGCGGCCGTAGCGCTCCAGGAACCCGAACGTGGACAGCGGCTCGAAGATCGAGGTCCACACCGAGTTGTAGTTGACCGAGGAGGCCATGACGGCCACGAGCGCCTCGCCCGGGCCGAGCTCGGGCAGCGGAACCTCGTCGAGGTGGATCGACTTGCGCGGGTCCTTGTCGCGGGTCTCCAGACCCGCGAACATCTCCGTCTCGTCCTTGTGCACCGTGATCGCGCGGTACGACTCGGGGAGCGGGAGAGCGGCGAAGTCGTCGGACTGGGCCGTCCCCGACTGAATCGCGTCCAGGATGTCCTTCACTATTGCCTCCGGCGGGTGGCGTCTTGAGGGGAGACGCTGAGGGGGTGCGTCGGTGCTGCTGCTGGTGTTGGGGGAGGGTGCCGTCGGTTCGGCTCGATGGTGCTGTGGCAGCGCTTTGTGGCGCGGGAGGGTGCCTGTGACGCAGGCGTCCGGGCGCGCTCGCCGGGGAGGCTTGCGGGGACAGCCGACGTACGAAAGGTCTCTGCACGCCGGCCGCCCGGACACGACCAACGTATGGCACGCCGTGTCACTCCGCAAGGCACTGGGTGCCAGATATTGCTCTCAGATGAAGTCTCTACGTAACAAATGAGCGATGATCGATCAGGGCTACCGACGAGTAGGTCGGAATCGGGCCAAACAGAAACGCGCTACGGGCCGGCCCGTAGCGCGTTTCTGTTTCGTCTGTTCTCGCCCGATCAAACGATCGAGCGAGCGCCCCCCTGGTGGCGCTCCCTCAGTAGCGCTCCTTGAGTGCCTGCTCGATGGTGCGCATCACGTCGTCCAGTGGCGCGTCGGTCCGCGCCACGGTCACCAGGACCTCGCCCTGGGTCGTCACGGCGGCCGGAGCCGCGTGGGGCGCGGAGCCGCCGCGGCCGGCCCCGATGCCCGTGCCGAACGTCTTCCGCACGATCGCGAAGGCGTGGTCCAGCTGGTCCTCCACGTCCCCCTGCGCGCCGGCCCTGAGCCAGCGGCGCAGCACGTGGTTGTGCGCGGTGACGACCGCCGAGGCCGCCACCTCCGCCAGCAGCGGATCGTCGTTGGCGGCGTCGTCGTGGGCGTGCTCGTCGAAGTGTCCGAGCAGATAGCGGGTGAACAGCCGCTCGTAGCGGGCGACCGAGGCGATCTCGGCCTCGCGCAGCGTCGGCACCTCGCGGGTCAGCTTGTAGCGCTGCACGGAGATCTCCGGCCGCGCCGCGTACATCCGCATGACCTCTTTGATGCCGCGGCACACGGTGTCCAGCGGATGCTCGTGCGCCGGCGCGGCGTTGAGCACCGCCTCCGCCCTCACCAGGGTGTCGTCGTGGTCGGGGAAGATCGCCTCTTCCTTGGAGCGGAAGTGGCGGAAGAACGTGCGCCGGGCGACCCCGGCGGCCGCCGCGATCTCGTCGACGGTGGTCGCCTCGTACCCTTTCGTGGCGAACAGTTCCATCGCCGCCGCCGCCAGCTCCCGGCGCATCTTGAGCCGCTGGGCGGCGGCACGGCTGCCTGCGGCGCTCTCCGGAGCGTCGGCCGTGGCGGAGGTACGTGAGGACTTGGCGGGCTGGGGCATGACCCGAACGTACTGCATATGCGCGCCAGGTTGCGCACGTCCCGGGTCGCCCCCGCCCCAGGAGGGCGGGGGGTCGCCGGTCGGATCGAGCAGTCCGCCCCAGTCGGCGCCCCCCGCCGGCCGGTCGCCCGGCCGGTCAGCGCTTGGCATATTCGCGGAAGCCGCGGCCGGTCTTGCGGCCGAGGCAGCCCGCGGCCACCAGGTGTTCCAGGAGCGGCGCGGGAGCCAGGCCCGGGTCACGGAACTCCCGGTGCAGCACCTTCTCGATGGCCAGCGAGACATCCAGGCCGACGACGTCGAGCAGTTCGAACGGGCCCATCGGGTAGCCGCCGCCCAGCTTCATCGCCGTGTCGATGTCGTCGAGCGTCGCGTAGTGCTCCTCGACCATCTTGATCGCGTTGTTGAGGTACGGGAAGAGCAGCGCGTTGACGATGAAGCCGGCGCGGTCGCCGCAGTCCACCGGGTGCTTCTTCACCGTCGTGCACAGCTCGCGGACCGTGGCGTGCACGTCGTCGGCGGTGAGCACCGTCCGGACGACCTCGACCAGTTTCATGGCCGGCGCCGGGTTGAAGAAGTGCATGCCGATCACGTCCTGCGGACGCGAGGTGGCGCGGGCGCAGGCGACGACGGGCAGCGAGGAGGTGGTGGTGGCGAGGATCGCGCCCGGCTTGCACACCTTGTCGAACGTGGCGAACAGCTGCTGCTTGACCTCCAGGTCCTCGGCGACGGCCTCCAGCGCCAGGTCGACGTCGGCGAAGTCGTCGTAGGTGCCCGTCGGCCGGACGAGGTCGAGCGTCCGGGCGGCGGCCTCGGCGCTCATGCGGCCCTTGTCGACCGAGCGGGCCAGCGACTTGCCGATCCGGGCCTTGGCCGCCTGGGCCTTCTCCTCGCTGCGGGCGGCCAGCACGACGTCGAACCCGGCCTTGGCGAAGACCTCCGCGATCCCGGACGCCATGGTGCCGGAACCGGCGACGCCGACGGAGCGGACCGTGCGGCCCTCGGCCAGGGAGGCGCCCTCCGGCGGGGTCAGCGCGTCCCGCACCACGGTGGGGCTGCCGGGCGCCTCGTAGGTGTAGAAGCCGCGCCCCGACTTGCGGCCGGTCAGGCCCGCCTCGCTGAGCTGCCTGAGGATCGGCGCGGGGGCGTGCAGCCGGTCGTGGGAAGCCGCGTACATGGCCTCCATGACCGTACGCGCCGTGTCGATGCCGATCAGGTCCAGCAGCGCGAGCGGGCCCATCGGAAGCCCGCAGCCGAGCTTCATCGCGGCGTCGATGTCCTCGCGGGAGGCGTACTTGGCCTCGTACATCGCGGCGGCCTGGTTGAGGTAGCCGAACAGCAGGCCGTCCGCCACGAAGCCGGGGCGGTCGCCCACGGCGACGGGCTCCTTGCCCAGGTCCAGGGCGAGGTCGGTGACCGCGGTGACGGCCGCGGGAGCGGTCAGCACGGACGAGACGACCTCGACCAGCTTCATTGCCGGCGCCGGGTTGAAGAAGTGCAGTCCCAGCACCCGGTCGGGGTGGGACGAGTCGGCCGCGAGCCGGGTCACGGACAGGGCGTTGGTGCCGGTGGCGATGATGGTGTCCGGACGCACGATCCCGTCGAGGGCGGCGAAGACCTGCTGCTTGATCTCGTACGACTCCGGGACCACCTCGATGACGAGGTCGGCCTCGGCGGCCGCCTGGAGGTCGGTGAACGGACGGAAGCGGGCGAGGGCCTCGCCGCGCTCCTGCTCGGTCAGCCGCCCCCGGGTCACCGAGCGGGCGGTGGCGGCCTCCAGGGCGGCGACGGCGTGGGAGGTCGCGGCCTCGTCGATGTCGATGCCGACGACCTCGCGGCCGGCCCGGGTGAGGACCTCGGCGATACCGGTGCCCATGGTGCCGAGGCCGACGACGGCGACGGTCTGGATGGGGGACAGAGGGGTGTCGGACAGGGGAGTGGCCATCGCGGACTCCAGGAATGAGGGTGACGACTGAGGAGCGCGCCGGATGCGCGCGAGGGCGCGCGGGGCGCGAGAGGTGCGCTGGGTGCGGGTGTCTGCCGGGCTGATGAAACGCACACGCCCGGGCCCGTCCACGGACGTGCACACGCCCGCGACGGTGTTCCGACCGGCTCTGTCCCGGAGCCGGGTCGTACTGAGGTACACGAGGTACCGAACCGACCAGTGCCGCCACGCCCCCCAGGACGTGACAGCCGCTCCCGCGGCAGCTGCGTCACCAGGCCGCCACGGGTACACGCGAGTGGGTAACTCGCTCGATTGAGCTTAACCCGCCAGTAACGAGCGCGCCACCCCCAGGGACCACCGATCAAGGGCGCGGATAACTGATCAGGGGCGCGGGAAACTGCGCAAGAAACCCACCACCCACCCGCACCCGCACACGCGCCTCAGGCGCCACCCCCAGGGGCGCGGGGAACTGCGCAAAACCCGCCACACCCGCTGCGCAGCGCCCCCGCACCCCCTAACCTCCCCCCATGGACGAAGCGTTGCGATCCCTGACGGAACGTGTCCGGGCCGAGTCCGCGGACTCCCCCGCGCTGAACCCCCTGTTGACGACCGACGACCTGGACACCCTCGCCACCGTCCTGACGGCCCCCGCCCAACCCCTCTGGGCCCGTGAGACGGCCGCCTTCCGCCTGGGCCTCGCGGGAGACCCCCGCGCGTTCGAGTCGCTCGTGCTCCTCCTCAACCACCGCGACCCACCCCGCTGCGCCTCCGCCGCCTACGCCCTCGCCCGCCTCGGCGACCCCCGCACCGCCCGCGCGGCGGCCGCCCTCGCCACGAACGAACTGCGCGTCGCGTACGCCCTCCACCCCGTCCGCCTGCTCGTCGAACTCCGCGCCCCGGAAGCCGTGCCCGCACTGATCACCACCCTCCGGCACAGGCTGCGCCCCCACGACCCCCATCGCACGGTGGCCCTCGCCTGTGTGGAGGGCCTCGGCGCGCTCGCCGACCGCAGGGCTGCGCCCGTACTCACCGAGGCCCTGGCCCACCCGGCCCTCGCGCGGGCGGCGGTCCGCGCCCTGTCCCGTATCCCCGCCCAGCGCTGAGCCGTCAGCCGCGCGCCGGCAGCACGGCCCCGTACCGCATCTCGGCCACGGCGACCCCGTCCACCTCGAACGACTGCTCCGTACCGTCCGCCCGGAAGCCGGCGCGCTCGTAGAACCGCCGGCCGTTCACGTTCCCGTTGAGCACCCACAGGAACATCCGCGCGTGTCCGGCCGCGGCGCGCTGCCGCAGCGCCGCGGAGAGCAGGGCGTGGCCGATACCGCCCCCGAGCAACTCCGGCTCCACGTAGAGGGCGTACAACTCGCCGTCCGCCGTGCGTACTTCGCCGTCCTGGAACGGCCCGTGCGCCGCCCAACCGACGACGGCGCCGTCCCGCTCCGCCACCAGGTTCACCACGTCGCCGCCCTCGACGAGTCGCGCTCGGCGCCGCTCGGCGTCCGCGTCCACGTCGAGCCGGTCGAGGTAGGACTGCGGCACGAATCCCCGGTAGGTCGCCCGCCACCCCCGGATGCGTATGTCGCTCACGCTCCGGCAGTCGGCGAGGGTCATGTCCCGGATGCGCAGAGTCCCGTCCATGGCGACACGGTAGGGCGGGGCGGGACGGCGGGCCACGGGATTTCCGGCGCGCCGCGCACGTCACGCCGGGTGCGGGCCCGCCGGGGGCGTGGGCCTGGCCGGCCCCCGGCGGGCGTCGCGTTCAGCGGCGGAAGCCGAGCAGCTCGTGCAGCGCCGCGCCGTTCCGCGAAGCGGTGGAGGCCGCCCTCGTGCCGGTCGGTTCCGGGTCCGGCGTCCTCTCGCACACCGCGTCGACGTCACCGCCGCTCCTGGGCACCGTGCCGGTGCCCAGGTACGCGGCCAGGTACCGGTCCAGGCAGGAGTTCCCGCTCAGCGTGATGCCGTGGTTGCCGCCCCCCTGCTCGACCACCAGGCTGGAGCCGCGCAGCAGGTGATGGACCTTCACCCCGCCCTCGTAGGGCGTCGCCGCGTCGTTGGTCGCCTGGAACAGCAGCACCGGCGGCAGCGAGCGGTTGGACACGTCCGCGGTCCGCAGCGGCGGCTGCTGCCAGAAGGCGCACGGCGCGTTGTACCAGGCGTTGTTCCAGGCCATGAAGGGCGCCTTGGCGTACACCGCCCGGGTGTCCGCGCGCCAACGCGCCCACTCGTGCGGCCAGGAGGCGTCACGGCACTGGACGGCGGTGTAGATGCTGTATCCGTTGTCGCCCGCGGCGTCGACCGCGCCGATCTTCTTGTACGCGGCGACCAGGGGAGCGGCGTCGCCGTGGTTCACGTACGCGGCGAACGCCGTGGCGAGCCTGGGCCAGTAGCCGTTGTAGTACCCGCCGGGGATGTACGTGTCGTCCAGTTCGGAGGCGCCCACCGTGTTCTGGGCCGGGGTCTTGGACAGCGCCGCCCGCATCGCGTACCACTTGGTCTCGACCCGGGCCGGATCGGTGCCCAGTCCGTACGTCCCGTCGTGCCGGGCGACCCAGGCCAGGAAAGCCTGGTGGCGGGAGTTGAAGGCGTAGTCCTGCTGGATGTTGTCGTCGTACCAGACGCCTGTCGGATCGACGATGGAGTCCAGCACCAGCCGCCGTACCCGGTGCGGGAACAGCTTCGCGTAGACGGCGCCGAGGTAGGTTCCGTACGAGTAGCCGAAGTAGTTGATCTGCGGTGCGCCCAGCGCCTGCCGGATCGTGTCCATGTCCCGCACGGCGCTGTCGGTGTCGATGAAGGGCAGCACCTGCGCGTACTTGGTCGCGCACGCCTTCGCGAAGGCGGCCGCCCGCTCGACGTTCGCCCTCTCCAGGGACGGCAGGGTGGGGACGGAGTCGGGGCGGACGGGCGCGAAGTGGCCGGGCTCGCAGTTGAGTGCGGGTGTGCTCCTGCCCACGCCGCGCGGGTCGAAGCCGATCACGTCGTACTGGGCCGCCACGTTCGTGGGCAGCGCGGAGGCGACGAACCCGGCCAGGTGCAGCCCGCTTCCGCCCGGGCCGCCCGGGTTGACCAGCAGGGGGCCCTGATAGGTCGAGGCGGTGTGCGGCACGCGGGACAGCGCCAGGGTGATCTGCCGCCCCTGCGGGCGCGAGTAGTCGAGCGGCGCCGTCACGGACGTGCACTGGAGCGTCGGGAATCTGTCGGTGCCGCAGGGCTTCCAGGTGGGTTGCGCCGCCTGTCTCACTTCCATGGCGGTCACGGGGTGCGAGGCGCCGGCGGCGGCCGGAACGGCGGCGAGCACCGAGGCCACCGTGATTCCGGCGCCACACAGCGCGGTTACGCGTCTTCTCATGTCTGGCCTCCCAGGACGGAGGGGGTCGGACCGCGAGGGCCGGGTCCTCGCGCATCGTCCCGGAAAGATCCGAAAGTTCCGCCCGAACACGGGTGTTCGGGCCGCACATGACCCGATTGGTCCGCGCGAAGCCCTCGGATGCCTCCCCAGGACTGTCCCGCGGTCCCCGGCCGGCGCGCGACGACAGCCACGGAACGGCCCCGGGTACCGTTACGCTGCTGCCGTGCCGACGCCCTACGACCTCCCCTTCACCCGCACCACCTGTGCCGGTTGCGGTGCCATCGTCGAAGGCCTCAACAACCGGTTCTCCTGCACGGTCTGCGGCTGGGTCAACCGGTGGGACGACTCGACGTCACCGCTGCCGTGCGCCGAGGACGACCCGGACTGCCCGCGGCGCGGCAGGGGCTCGACGGCTCCCGCCCGCCCCGGTCCGGCGCGGGGCGGACCGGCGTCCTCAGAGCAGTGACAGCTGGGTCGGTCCGGACGGCGCCGCGGACGGGGGCGGCGGCTCGGGTGCCCGGAGTCTGCGGGGCATGCCGGGGCGGGTGGGCCCGATGCCGTACTCCTGTGCCAGTTCGTGCACCTGGCGGGTGATCCGGCGCTGGTACCACTTCGGGGCGTACGCGCCGTCCGCGTACAGTCGCTGGTAGCGGCGTACGAGATACGGGTGCCGCTGTTCGAGCCAGGCCATGAACCATTCGCGCGCCCCCGGCCGCAGATGCAGCACCAGGGGCGTCACCGAGGTGGCCCCGGCGGCGGCGATCGCCCGCACGGTGGCCCGCAGTTGGGCGGGGTCGTCGCCCAGGAACGGGATCACCGGCGCCATCAGGACCCCGCAGCCGATGCCGTGCTCGACCAGGGTGCGCACGACGTCCAGCCGACGCTCGGGCGCGGGGGTGCCCGGTTCGACGGTGCGCCACAACTCCGGGTCGGTGAAGCCGACGGAGACGCTGACGCCCACGTCGGTGATCGCGGCGGACTGCCGCAGCAGGTCCAGGTCGCGCAGGATCAGCGTGCCCTTGGTGAGGATCGAGAAGGGGTTCGCGTGGTCGCGCAGCGCCGAGATGATGCCCGGCATCAGTCGGTAGCGGCCCTCGGCGCGCTGATAGCAGTCGACGTTGGTGCCCATCGCGATGTGCTCGCCCTGCCAGCGGCGTGAGCCGAGGTGGGAGCGCAGCAGCTCGGGCGCGTTGACCTTGACCACGATCTGGCTGTCGAAGTCGAGGCCGGTGTCGAGGTCCAGATAGCTGTGCGTCCTGCGGGCGAAGCAGTACACGCACGCGTGCGTGCACCCCCGGTACGGGTTGACCGTCCATTCGAACGGCATACGGGAGGCGCCGGGCACCCGGTTGACGATCGAGCGCGCCCGTACCTCGTGGAACGTGATGCCACGAAACTCCGGGGTGTCGAAGGTGCGGGTGGTGACCGCGTCCGCGTCGAACAGCGCGGCGTCGCGGGCGGCGGTGGGCCTCTCGGCCAGATGGTCCCAGCGCATGGGCGCCTCCTCGGTAGCACTGCTGTCAGAATAGAACACATGTTCCCTTGATCGCGATGCGGAATCGCGCGATCGTTCGAATATCGATCTGGAAAGTGCGTTCATCACACTGATGGCGGCGCGTCCAGCGGCCCCCGGTCGACCAGTGCGACATAACTGACACATGCCACACAACGTGATGCACCAGCCGACCCCGTCCCGGACGCTCTCCGTGGGCGTGCGACGCCTCACCCTCGAAGCCGGGGGCGTCTCCCTCTCCTGTCTTCTGGCCGAGCCCAGGGGGCGGCGGCCGCGTGCCGTCGTGATCGCCGTGCACGGCGGTGGCATGACGGCCGGGTACTTCGACGGGCAGGCGCATCCCGACCTCTCCCTCCTCACGCTCGGCGCCCGCCTCGGATTCACGGTGCTCGCCGTCGACCGCCCCGGATACGGCCTGTCCGCGCGGCAGCTGCCGGCCGGACTCACCCTGACCGAGCAGGCCGAGGTGCTGCACGCGGCCATGGAGCGGTTCGCCGAGGGACACGCCACCGGCGGCGGGTTCTTCCTGCTGGCGCACTCCTACGGCGGCAAACTCGCCCTCGTGACCGCCGCGCGCGCCCGGGGCCTGCTCGCCCTGGACCTGTCCGGCTGCGGCCACCGCTACGGTGTCGACCCGGCCGAACTGCGCCGGATCCGGCAGGGCTCCGACCGGCGGCGCACCTGGGGCCCGCTGGGGCTGTACCCGCCGGACACCTTCCGCTCGATCGCCACCGTGGTGGCCCCCATGCCGGAGCGGGAGGCGGCCGAGGTCGTCCGCTGGCCCGGCATCTTCGACGCGCTCGCGCCCGACATCCGCGTCCCCGTCCGGCTCACGTTCGCCGAACACGAGGGATGGTGGCTGCACGGGGAGCAGGACATCGCCGAACTGACCGCCCGGCTGGCCGGGTCGCCGCTCGTCCGGGTCGAGCACCAGCCCGACGCCGGGCACAACATCAGCCTGGGCTGGGCGGCGCGTTCCTACCATCTGCGCGCCCTCGCGTTCTTCGAGGAATGCCTCTCGGGCCGGCCGGCGGCCCCCCGGGCGGTGAACGCGGCCGGCGCCCGGGCGCACGCGGGAGCGGACACCGCGTCAGGGGCCCCGCCCCAGGTGTGATGAGATGGCGCACGCCCCATCACCTGGACAGGAAGAGGAAGTCATGGCGCAGGTCGAGGCCACGACGGAGCGGATCGTCGCGGCGGACGCGGAGACGGTGTTCGACGCTCTCGCCGACTACAGCGGAACCCGCCCGGAACTGCTGTCCGAGCACTTCAGCGAGTACGAGGTGCGCGAGGGCGGCGACGGACAGGGCACCCTCGTCCACTGGAAGCTCCAGGCCACCAGCAAGCGCGTCCGTGACTGCCTGCTGGAGGTGACCGAACCCACCGACGGCGAACTGGTCGAGAAGGACCGCAACTCCAGCATGGTCACCACCTGGCGGGTCACGCCCGCCGGCGAGGGCAGGTCCCGGGTCGTCGTGACCACCACCTGGAAGGGCGCGGGCGGCATCGGCGGCTTCTTCGAGAAGACCTTCGCGCCCAAGGGGCTCGGCCGGATCTACGACGCCGTGCTCGCCAAGCTGGCCGCCCACGTGGAGAAGTGACACCGGGTGCGACGGGCGTGCTCCGGCGCGCCCCTCGCCCGACCGATCTCCACGCTCACCGTTTCGAGTGGTTTTCCGCGCGCTCCGGTTGTCCGACGTAGGGCGTCCCACCGGCGGATACCTCCCACCGCCCCCTCCGGCGGGTGACTCGACGCGCTTGATCCCAGTTGTCGTGCAATGCGAGAAATGGGCCGCGCGGACGACGACGAGGGGAGCGGTACGTGGGCGGGACGACTACGGTCGAGGTGGACATCGAGCAGGTGGTCCGGGAGCTGACCGCGGACGCGCCCCGCGCGGCGGCCGACGCCGGAACCCCCGCGGCCCCGCGGCCTCCCGCGGAACTCGCCCCGCGCCAGGTCCGCCTGGTCTTCGTCGGGCTGATGCTGGCCCTCCTGCTCGCGGCCCTCGACCAGATGATCGTGGCCACCGCGCTCCCGAGGATCGTCGGTGAACTCCACGGCCTGGACCGGATGTCCTGGGCGATCACCGCGTATCTGCTCACCTCCACCGTGGGCCTGCCCGTCTACGGCAAGTGCGGTGACCTCTTCGGCCGCAAGGGCGTCTTCCAGTTCGCGATCGCCGTGTTCGTCGTCGGCTCGGCACTCGCCGGACGCGCCCAGAGCATGGATCAGATGATCGGCTTCCGCGCCGTCCAGGGCGTCGGCGCCGGCGGTCTGATGATCGGCGTGCAGGCGATCATGGCGGACATCGTCCCGCCCCGCGAACGCGGCCGGTACATGGGCATCATCGGCGCCGCCTTCGGGCTCGCGTCCGTCGCCGGGCCGCTCCTCGGCGGCTACTTCACCGACCATCTCTCCTGGCGCTGGTGCTTCTACGTCAACGTGCCCTTCGGCCTGCTCACCCTCGCCGTCGTCACCGCCGTGCTGAAGCTGCCGAAGCCCGTCACCAGGGCCCGGCTCGACGTGCTCGGCACGCTGCTGCTGGCCGCGGCGTCCACCTGCCTGGTGCTGCTGACCAGTTGGGGCGGCACCGAGTACGCCTGGGGCTCCCGTGTCATCGTCTCGCTCGGCGCCGGCGCGGTCCTCGCGGTGGCGCTCTTCCTGGTCACCGAGCGGTTCGCCGTCGAACCCCTCATCCCCCTGCGCCTGTTCCGGGACTCCGTCTTCACCGTCTCCTCCCTGGTCGGCCTGGTCATCGGAGTGGCGCTGTTCGGTGCCGCCAGCTATCTGCCCACCTTCCTGCAGATGGTCGACGGGGCCAGCGCGACCGGCTCCGGACTGCTGATGCTGCCGATGATGGCCGGGATCGTCGGCGCCTCCGTCATCAGTGGACAGCTCATCAGCCACACCGGCCGCTACAAGCTGTTCCCGGTGCTCGGCGCCGCCGTGGCGACGCTCGGCATGTGGCTGCTGTCCCGGCTGGACATCGGCACCCCCCGATGGCAGTACAGCATCTGGATGGCCGTCCTCGGCGCGGGCATCGGCCTGGTGATGCCGGTCCTGGTCCTGGCCGTGCAGAACTCCGTGCGCCCCACCGACCTCGGCACCGCGACCAGCGCCAACAACTACTTCCGGCAGATCGGCGGCAGCGTCGGCGCCGCCGTCTTCGGCACCCTGTTCTCGGGCCGTCTCACGGACGCCCTGGCCCGCCGCCTGCCGGTCCGCGCGGGCATCCGCCTGCCCGACCCCGAGTCCATCACCCCGCAGCTCGTCCACGCGCTGCCCGCCGCGCAACGCGACGCCTACATCGCCGCGTACGCCGAGGCGATGCCGAGGATCTTCCTCTACCTCGTGCCGGTGCTCGCCCTCGGCCTGCTCTTCGCCGTCTTCCTCAAGGAGAAACCGCTGGTGTCCCACAACGCCGCCCCCGCCGAGCACCCCAACCCGACGGCCCAGGTCCCGCACTCACGCTCCCCGTACGCCGCCGGCGTGCCCGTGTGCGGCACGGTCCAGCACCCCGACGGCACCGTCGTACCGCGCGCCGCGCTCACCCTCATCGACGTCGGGGGCGTCCAGATCGGGCGCGGCGCCAGCGGCGAGGACGGACGGTACGCCCTGTCCACGCCCGGATCCGGCTCGTACGTGCTGATCGCGGCGGCCGGAGGCCATCAACCGCAGGCCGTCTCCGTGACCGTGGGGGAGCGGCCGGTCGAACTGGACGTGGTGCTCGGCGGAGCCGGACGGCTGGCCGGCACGGTGGTGACGGCCGACGGCACCCCGGTGCGCGACGCCGCCGTCACCCTCACCAACGTGCACGGGGAGGTGGTGGCGAGCACCCGCAGCGGACGTGAGGGCGGCTATGTCATCTCCGAACTGGTCGCGGGGGAGTACACCCTCGCCGCCAGCGCGCCCGCGTTCCGACCGGCCGCGCTGCCGGTCAGCGTGCAGGCCTCGCGGGAGACCCGGCAGGACGTCGAACTCGCGGGTGGCGCGGTGCTGCGCGGCACCGTGCGGGCGGGGGACGGGCGGCCGGTGGAGGACGCCCGGGTGACGCTGCTGGACGCGGCGGGCAACGTCGTGGACACGCTGACCACCGGCGCTGACGGAACGTTCCGGTTCGTGGATCTGTCGTCCGGCGAGTACACGGTGATCGCGGCGGGCTATCCGCCGGTGGCGACGGTGCTCCAGGTCGCGGGCGGCGGCCGCACGGAACGGGATCTGCAGCTGGGCCACGAGGACTGAGCACTCCCGGCGGCAGCGCGGGGTCCCTAGGATCGCCCCCATGCTGAGACTGGAGCGGCTCCGTGCCGATCACGCGCGGGCGCTGCTGGAGTTCGAGCGGGAGAACCGGGCGTACTTCGCGCGGACGGTGTCGGATCGAGGAGACGCCTACTTCACCGACTTCGCCGCCCGGCACCGGGCCCTGCTCGACGAGCAGGACACGGGCGCGTGCCACTTCCACGTGGTCATGGCCGACCAGGACGACCTGGTCGGCCGCGTCAACCTCGTGGACGTCGCGCACGGATCGGCGGAACTCGGCTACCGGATCGCCGAGCGCGCCTCGGGCCGGGGCGTGGCCTCCGAGGCGGTCACACGGCTGTGCCGTCTCGCCGCCGCGGACTACGCCCTGGTCGAACTGAGGGCGCGGACGACCCTCGACAACCCGGCGTCCATGATGATCCTCGCCCGCACGGGCTTCGAGGCGGTGGCGGACACCACCATCGGCTCCCGCCCCGGTGTGTGGTACCGACGCCAACTCGCCCCCTAGAGGTGGCGGCGGCGCTCGGCGGTGTGGTCGTCGTACCGTTGGCGGGCCGCTTGCGCGCAGGCGCGCGAGGAGACCTGGGCGACCGGCACGTCCCACCACGCCTCGGCGGGCGGCGCGGTCGGCGTCGGGTCGGTCTCCACGTACACGCAGGTCGGCCGGGACGAGGCGCGTGCCTCGGCGAGCGCCTCGCGCAGTTCCCGCACGGTCCTGGCGCGGATCACGTCCATGCCGAGGCTCGCGGCGTTGGCGGCCAGGTCCACCGGGAGAGGAGCGCCGGTGAAGGCGCCCGAGCCGTCGCGGTAGCGGTAGGCGGTGCCGAAACGTTCGCCGCCGGTCTCCTCGGACAGGCCGCCGATGGAGGCGTAGCCGTGGTTCTGGAGCAGCACCAGGTTGACGGGCAGGCCCTCCTGCACGGCCGTGACGATCTCGGTCGGCATCATCAGATACGTGCCGTCGCCCACCAGCGACCACACCGGTGTGCCGGGCGCCGCCTGCTGGACACCGATCCCCGCCGGGATCTCGTACCCCATGCAGGAGTAGCCGTACTCGACGTGGTACTGGCGCGGTGAACGGGTCCGCCACAGCTTGTGCAGATCGCCGGGGAGCGAACCGGCCGCGTTGATCACCACGTCGTCCTCGCCCACGACGGAGTCCAGGGCGCCCAGGACCTGGGTCTGCGTCGGCACGGAGTCCTCGTCCCGTGCGTGCAGCGCGCGCTCCACGATCCCGTCCCACCGCTCCTTGCCCGCGCGGTACTCGGCCTCGTACGCCTCCGGGACCCGGTGGCCGCCGAGGCCCTCGGCCAGTGCCACCAGGGCCGTCCGCGCGTCGGCCACCACGGTGCGGGCGGCCAGCTTGTGGGCGTCGAAGGCACAGACGTTGACGTTGACGAAGCGCACGTCCGGATGGGCGAACAGCGTGTTCGAGGCCGTGGTGAAGTCGCTGTAGCGGGTGCCGACGCCGATCACCAGGTCGGCGGTGCGGGCGATGGCGTCGCAGACGGCCGTGCCGGTGTGGCCGACACCGCCGAGGTCGGCCGGATGGTCGTGCCGCAGCGACCCCTTGCCCGCCTGGGTGGAGCCGACCGGGATGCCGGTGGCGTCGGCCAGGTCCCGCAACGCCTCCTCGGCGCCGCTGTGGTGGACGCCGCCGCCCGCCACGATCAACGGACGGCGGGCGGCGCGGATCGCGCGCACCGCCCCCGCCAGCTCCACCGGGTCGGGCGCGGGGCGGCGCACCTGCCAGACCCGCTCGGCGAAGAACTCCCGCGGCCAGTCGTACGCCTCCGCCTGCACGTCCTGCGGCAGGGCGAGGGTGACCGCGCCGGTCTCGACCGGGTCGCTGAGCACGCGCATCGCGCCCAGCGCCGACGGGATCAGCGCCTGCGGGCGGGTGATCCGGTCGAAGTAGCGGGAGACCGGGCGCAGCGTGTCGTTCACCGACACATCGGCCTGGCCCGGGTGTTCGAGCTGCTGGAGGAGGGGGTCGGCCGGGCGGGTGGCGAAGTGGTCGCCGGGCAGCAGCAGGACCGGCAGCCGGTTGATCGTGGCCAGCGCGGCACCGGTGACGAGGTTGGTGGCGCCGGGGCCGATCGAGGTGGTGACCGCCTGCGCGGACAGCCGGCCGAGCTGGCGGGCGTAGCCGACGGCCGCGTGCACCATGGCCTGCTCGTTGCGGCCCTGGTGGAACGGCATGGCGTCCTCGCCGGCCTCCAGCAGCGCCTGGCCGACGCCGGCGACGTTGCCGTGGCCGAAGATGCCCCAGGTGCCCGCGATCAGCCGCTGGCGTGTGCCGTCACGTTCGGTGTACTGCGCGCACAGGAACCGCACCAGCGCCTGAGCGGTGGTCAAACGGAGGGTGGGCCGGTTCATCGGGACCTCGCTCAGGGACGGGGGGCGGTGTAGAGGGGGAGTCGGGAGTCCACCGGCAGGCCGGGCCAGGTGTCGCGGATCCAGGCGTGGTCCGGGTGGTCCCGGATCAGCCAGGCGCGCTCCGGGTCGGGGCCCGCCATGACGTTGAGGTAGTACATGTGATGGCCGGGCACCGCCATGGACGGGCCGTGCCAGCCGTCCGGGATGAGGATCACGTCCCCGTCGCGCACTTCCGCGAGGACGTCGGTGCCGGTGCCCCGACCCGAGGGGGTCACCCGCTGGTAGCCGAGGCCGGGCGTGCCCTCGTGGGCGGTGAACTCGAAGTAGTAGATCTCCTCCAGCCGCGACTCCACACCGGGCAGGTGCTCGTCGTGCTTGTGCGGCGGGAACGACGACCAGTTGCCGCCCGGTGTGATCACCTCGACGGCGATCAGCCGGTCGCACGCGAAGACGTCCGCCGCCGCGAAGTTGTTGACCTGCCGCGAGCAGGAGCCGGTGCCGCGCAGTTCGACCGGCACATCGGACGCGGGTCCGTGGCGGGCGGGGAGCCGGCGCTCGCAGCGGGCTCCGGCGAGGGCGAACCGGCCGCCGTCGTGGGACTCCACCGTGACCCGCGCGTCGCGCGGCACGTACGCGAAGTCGCTGACCGCGCTGAACACGCTCGCCCGGCCGTGCAGCCGGAACGTGTCCCCGCCCGCGGCCTCGCCGCCGTCCACGGTCACCGTGCACGCGCCGGACAACGGCAGCACGATCCACTCGCTGTCGTCGGTGGCGAAGGAGTGCCGGGCTCCGGGGCCGAGTTCCAGCACGCGCAGGCCGCAGTGGTCCCAGCCGGCCTGCCGGGGACCGATGTTCACGCTGTGGGCCTCGTCGGAGGTCCGGTGCGCGGGCAGGTGGTGCGCCGAGCTCATGGTGTCTACCCCTCTCAGGGACGGTGGGGACGGTGTGTTCGCAGCAGGCCCACGGTGGTGTCGACCGCTTCCGCCACGCTGCCCTCGGCGGGATACAGCAGGGAGCGGCCGACGACCATGCCCTGGACCGTGGGCAGCCGCAGGGCCTTGCGCCACACCCCGTACACCGCCTCCCGGTCCTCGCCGACGTCACCGCCGAGCAGCACGGCGGGCAGGGTGGACGCCTCCAGGGCCATGGTCATGTCGTCCGGGTCGTCGGTGACGGGCAGCTTGAGCCAGGTGTAGGCCGAGGTGCCGCCGAGCCCGGAGGCGATGGTGATGGACCGGGCGACGGCCTCGGCGCTCAGGTCGTTGTGCGCCGTGCCATCGACGCGGCGCACTATGAACGGCTCGATGAACAGGGGCAGTCCGCGTGCCGCCATGTCGTCCACGGCGCGTGCGGCGGACTCCAGGGTGCGCAGCGAGCCGGGGTCGTCGAAGTCGATGCGCAGCAGCAGCTTCCCGGCGTCGAAGCGGAGCCGCTCGATGTCCTCGGCGCGGTGGCCGGTGAAGCGGTCGTCCATCTCGAAGGCGGCGCCCGACAGACCGCCGCGGTTCATGGAACCCATGACCACCTTGTCGTCCAGAACACCGAGGAGCAGAAGGTCCTCCAGGATGTCGGCCGTGCCCAGCACCCCGTCCACGCCGGGCCGGGACAGCGCGACGCACAGGCGCTCCAGCAGATCGGCACGGTTGGCCATGGCCAGGCGCCGGTCGCCGACCCCCAGAGCGCCCCGGGCCGGGTGATCGGCGGCCACGATCAGGAGACGGCCGCTCTCGCCGATCAGCGGCCGTCGCACCCGGGCCGCGGCGGCCTCGGCGATGGCCCGCGGCCGGCGGGCGCGCACCGCGACGAGGTCGGGGATGCTGATGGTCACGTCAGGCTCCGTTCGGGGACGGCGGCATCAGGCTCTCGGGCTCCGGCCCCACCCCGGTGCCGTCGCATCGGTTCCGCCGTGGGGAGGGGCTGGTGCCGGTCGGTCGGCTGGACGGGCGGCAGGTCCTGGGGTGCGGGGCCGATGGAGGTCTCGTGAACCCGCTGTCCGGTGCCGTCCGGCCGCCACGGCAGGCACCGCCGTGCCGTCAGTCGTGGCCGAGGAGGGCGGCGACCTCCGCGCGCGTCGGCATCGCGGAGGAGCAGGCGAGGCGGGAGGCGACGAGTGCCCCGGCCGCGTTCGCGTGGCGCACGGTCCGCTCCAGTGGCCAGCCGGCGAGCAGCCCGTGACAGAGCGAGCCGCCGAAGGCGTCCCCTGCACCGAGTCCGTTGACGACCTCCACGGACTCGGGCGGCACCTCGGCCGTCGTACCGTCGCGGTGCACGGCCAGCACGCCCGCCGGACCCTGCTTGACCACCGCGAGTTCCACCCCCGCCGCCAGCAACGCCTCGGCACAGGCGCGCGGTTCGCGCACCCCCGTGGCGACCTCGCACTCGTCCAGGTTGCCGACGGCCACGGTGGCGTGGCGCAGGGCCTCGGCGTAGTACGGCCGCGCGGACTCGGCCTTGTCGAGGGGACGGCCCTCACCGCTTGCGCCCTCGCGCCAGAACATGGGACGCCAGTCGAGGTCGAAGACGGTGATGCCGCTCCTGTCCCGGGCCGTGAGGGCGGCGAGGGTGGCCGAGCGGCTCGGCTCCTCGCACAGACCGGTACCGGTGACCCAGAAGACCCGGGCCGAGCGGATGGCGGCGAGGTCCAGCTCCTCCGGGCGGATCTCGAGGTCGGGGGCCTTGGGGTAGCGGTAGAAGTAGAGCGGGAAGTCGTCCGGAGGGAAGACCTCGCAGAAGGTGAGGGGCGTCGGAAGGCCGTCCACGGCGGTGACGAAACGGTCGTCCACGCCGAACTCCCCGAGTGCCTTGTGCAGATACGCGCCGAAGGGGTCGTCACCGGTCCGGGTGATCACCGCGGCGGCGCGGCCGAGGCGCGCGGCGGCGACCGCGACATTGGCCGCCGAGCCACCGAGGAACTTCCCGAAAGTCTCCACCTCCGCCAGCGGCACGCCGCTCTTGAGGGGGTAGAGATCCACCCCGATGCGTCCCATGGTGATCAGGTCGAAACGGTCGGCGGGCTCGGGCATGCGTGTCGCTCCTCGTACGGGGATGCGTGACAGGTCTAAGCCGCGCACGGCACGACTGTCAAGTGTTTGTACTTACATTCGGACTTATTCCAGAAATGATGTCTTGACAAAGTATTGACAGGGGGGTGGTGCAGGGTCTTGTATCCGGTCCCATCCCCGGTCACCCGGTCGCCGCACAGTGAGGTGCAGGAAAGATGGATCGCACACCCGATGCCCACCGTCCCCTCGCGCGCCGCTCCCTCGCAGGTCGTTCACCCGCCTCTCGCCCCCTCCGCCCCTTCCGGGCCGCGCCGCTCGTCGCCCTGGCCGCGGCGTCCGCGCTGCTCGTCGCCGGCTGCTCCAGCAGCTCGGGAGGCAGGAAGGCCGAGGAGAACAGCCCCGGCACCGCCGCGGGCAAGGCCACCACTCCTCGTATGACGGTCGCACTGGTCACCCACCAGGCACCCGGCGACACCTTCTGGGACATCGTGCGCAAGGGCGCCGAGGCGGCCGCGGCCAAGGACAACATCAAGCTGGTCTACTCCGCCGACCCGAACGCGGGCAACCAGGCCAACCTCGTGCAGAACGCGGTGGACCAGAAGGTCGACGGCATCGCGGTCACCCTCGCCAAACCGGACGCCATGAAGGACGCCGTCGCCGGGGCGAGGGCGGCGGGCATACCCGTGGTCGGCCTCAACTCCGGGCTGAGCGACTGGAAGAGGCTCGGCCTGATGCAGTTCTTCGGGCAGGACGAGAGCGTGGCGGGCCAGGCGCTCGGCAGGAAGCTGAACTCCGTCGGCGCCAGGAACGCCGTCTGCGTCGTCCAGGAGCAGGGCAACGTGGGGCTCACCCAGCGGTGCGACGGGGTGAGGAAGACGTTCGGCGGCACCACCCAGATCCTCTACGTCAACGGCACCGACATGCCGTCCGTGAAGTCGACCATCTCGGCCAAACTCAAGCAGGACAGCTCGATCGACTACGTGGTCGCGCTCGGCGCGCCCTACGCGCTGACCGCGGTGCAGTCGCTGTCCGACGCGGGAAGCAAGGCCAAGGTCGCCACCTTCGACCTCAACAAACAGCTCACCGGTTCCATCAAGAAGGGCGACATCCAGTTCGCCGTCGACCAGCAGCCCTATCTCCAGGGCTATCTCGCGGTCGACTCCCTGTGGCTGTACAAGAACAACGGCAACTACAGCGGCGGCGGTGAGCAGCCGGTGCTGACCGGCCCGGCCTTCGTCGACAAGGCCAACGTCGACACCATCGCCGCCTTCGCCGCGAAGGGCACCAGGTGAGCGCCATGTCCCGGCAGGCCCCGCCGGCGGTCACCTCGCCCCCGGCCCCCGGCCCCGAACGGCGTGCCGCTCGGCGCCCCCTGGCGCTGAGGCTGCTCGCCCGGTCCGAGGTCGGCGTCCTCCTGGGCGCCGCCGCGGTGTTCGTGTTCTTCTTCGCGGTGGCCCCGACGTTCCGCACCGGCGCCGCGATGGCCACCGTCCTCTACCAGTCGTCCACCATCGGCATCATGGCGCTGCCCGTGGCACTGCTGATGATCGGCGGGGAGTTCGACCTGTCGGCCGGTGTCGCCGTGGTCACCTCGGCACTGACCGCGAGCATGGTCAGCTACCAGCTGACCATGAACGTATGGGTGGGCGTCGTCGTGTCGCTCGTCGTCGCGCTCGCCGTCGGGGCGTTCAACGGCTGGATGACGGTGCGCACCGGGCTGCCCAGCTTCCTGATCACCCTGGGCACCTTCCTCGGCCTCCAGGGCGTCAACCTCGCGGTCACCAAGCTGATCACCGGCAACGTGGCGACCGACGACATCAGCGACATGGAGGGCTTCGGCCAGGCCAAGGCCGTCTTCGCGTCGTCGTTCACCGTCGGCGGGGTGCGGTTCAGGGTCACCGTCCTGTGGTGGCTGCTCTTCGCGGCCCTGGCCACCTGGGTGCTGCTGCGCACGAGGTACGGCAACTGGGTCTTCGCGGTCGGCGGTGACCAGGACAGCGCGCGGGCCGTCGGCGTGCCCGTGCGGTTCACCAAGATCTCGCTGTTCATGCTGGTCGGCTTCGGCGCCTGGTTCGTCGGCATGCACCAGCTGTTCGCCTTCACCACCGTGCAGTCCGGTGAGGGCGTCGGCCAGGAGCTGATCTACATCGCGGCAGCGGTGATCGGCGGCTGTCTCCTCACCGGCGGGCACGGCTCCGCGATCGGCCCCGTCTTCGGCGCCTTCATGTTCGGCATGGTGAGCCTGGGCATCGTCTACGCCGGCTGGAACCCCGACTGGTTCAAGGCGTTCCTGGGCGTGATGCTCCTGGGCGCCACCCTCGTCAATCTGTGGGTCCGCACGTCCGCCACCCGGAGGTGAGCACGCGTCATGACAACCGCTGACCCGACCCCGACCCCGACGGAGGCCGCCGCGCCACCCCTGGTGGAACTGCGCGGCGTCGGCAAGTCGTACGGCACCGTCCGTGCCCTGCACGGCGTCGACCTCGCCGTCCGCCCGGGCAGGGTCACCTGCGTCCTGGGCGACAACGGCGCCGGCAAGTCCACCCTGATCAAGATCATTTCCGGTCTGCACCAGCACACCGAGGGCGAGTTCCTCGTGGACGGCGCACCGGTGCGCTTCACCACCCCGCGCGAGGCGCTGGCCCGGGGGATCGCCGCCGTCTACCAGGACCTGGCCACCGTGCCCCTGATGCCGGTGTGGCGCAACTTCTTCCTCGGCTCCGAACTGACCAAGGGCCCCTGGCCGGTCCGCCGCCTGGACATCGCCCGGATGAAGAGGACCGCGGACGACGAACTGCGCGCCATGGGCATCGCCCTGGACGACCTCGAACAGCCCGTCGGAACCCTGTCGGGCGGGCAGCGGCAGTCCGTCGCCATCGCCCGCGCCGTCCACTTCGGCGCCCGCGTCCTCATCCTGGACGAGCCCACCGCCGCGCTCGGCGTCAAACAGTCCGGTGTCGTCCTGAAGTACGTCGCCGCCGCCCGCGAGCGCGGACTGGGCGTCGTGTTCATCACCCACAATCCGCACCACGCCCACATGGTCGGTGACCACTTCAGCGTGCTGCGCCTGGGCACCCTGGAGCTGAGCGCGGACCGGTCGCGGGTCGGCCTGGACGAGCTGACCCACCACATGGCGGGCGGCGCGGAACTCGCCGCGCTGAGGCACGAGCTGGCGCAGGAGCGCGGCATCGACACCGAGGGGCTCCCGCAGGCGGGGGCCCTGAGGGAGGAAGGGAGCGCGTGACATGACCACTGCCCTGGACCGTATCCGGGTCGGCTCGGCCCCGGACTCCTGGGGCGTCTGGTTCCCGGACGACCCGCGGCAGGTGCCCTGGGACCGCTTCCTGGACGAGGTCGCCGGCGCCGGCTACTCCTGGATCGAGCTCGGCCCCTACGGCTATCTGCCGACCGACCCGGCACGGCTGGCCGAGGAGACGGGCAGGCGGAACCTGAAGGTGTCGGCGGGCACCGTCTTCACCGCGCTGCACCGCGGGCCGGGCGTGTGGGAGACGACCTGGGAACAGGTCGGCCGGGTCGCCTCGCTCACCCGGGCGATGGGCGCCCGGCACCTGGTCGTCATCCCCTCCTTCTGGCGGGACGACAGGACCGCCGCGCTCCTGGAACCGTCCGAGCTCGGCGCCGAGCAGTGGGCGCACCTCACCAGGGGCATGGAACGCCTCGGCCACGAGGTCAGGGAGGCCTACGGCCTGGACATCGTCGTCCACCCGCACGCCGACACACACCTGGACACCGAGGAGCACGTCGAACGCTTCCTCGACTCCACCGACTCCGACCTGGTCAACCTGTGCCTGGACACCGGGCACTACGCCTACTGCGGCGGCGACAGCGTCCGGCTCATCGAGACGTACGGTGAGCGCATCGGCTATCTGCACCTCAAGCAGGTCGACCCGGAGATCCTCGCCGACGTCGTGTCCAACGGCGTCGCCTTCGGGCCCGCCGTGCGGCGCGGGGTGATGTGCGAGCCGCCGCGGGGCGTTCCCGCGCTGGAGCCGGTCCTCGCCGCCGCGCAGCGCCTGGGCGTGGACCTGTTCGCCATCGTGGAGCAGGACATGTACCCCTGCGCGCCGGACGAACCGCTCCCGATCGCCGCGCGCACCCGGGCGTTCCTCCGCTCCTGCGGGGCCTGACCCGCCTCCGCGGAGCCGGCACCGCCGCCCGGGGCCGGGACACTTGTCCACAGGGTTCGGCGCGGATCGCGCGGAGCGCGTACGGTTTCGAGGCATGAAGATCCTCATCAGCGCCGACATGGAGGGCGCCACCGGTGTGACCTGGCCCGCCGACGTGCTGCCGGGCAGACCCGAGTGGGAGCGGTGCCGGCCGATGTTCACCTCGGACGTGAACGCGGCCGTGCTCGGCTTCTACGACGGCGGCGCCGACGACGTGCTGATCAACGAGGCTCACTGGAGCATGCGCAACCTGCTCCTGGAGCAGCTGGACGAGCGGGCCCAGCTGCTCACCGGACGCCACAAGACCCTGTCCATGGTGGAAGGCGTCCAGCACGGCGACGTGGACGGCATCGCGTTCGTCGGCTACCACGCGGGCGCCGGCATGGAGGGCGTGCTCGCCCACACCTACCTCGCGAACTCGATCACCGGCGTGTGGCTGAACGACCGGCGCGCCGGCGAGGGCCTGCTCAACGCGCACGTGGTCGCGGAGTTCGGCGTCCCCGTCGTCCTCGTCACCGGCGACGACGTGGCCTGCGAGGACGCGCTCGGGTACGCGCCGGAGGCCCTCAAGGTCGCCGTCAAGGACCATGTCTCGCGGTACGCGGCCGTGTGCCGCACCCCCGGGAGAACCGCCGCGGACATCCGCGCGGCGGCACGGGAGGCGGCCTCCCTGGCGGTGCGGCACGAGCCCGTGGCGGGGGGACCGTTCACCCTCGCGGTGGAGTTCGACGCGGAGCACCTGGCGTCGAGCGCCACCGTGGTGCCCGGCGTGGACCGCGTCGGGGAGCGGAAGGTCGCGTACACCAGCGACACCATGTACGAGGGCATCCGCACGTTCAAGGCGGTCACGACGATCGTGGCCGCGGCGGTGGAGGAGCAGTATGGCTGACGAGCGGGCACTGGACGAGGTCGTGCGGTTCACCTCCGACCTCATCCGCATCGACACCAGCAACCGCGGGGGCGGCGACTGCCGTGAGCGGCCCGCGGCGGAGTACGCGGCGCAGCGGCTGTCCGAGGCGGGGCTGGAGCCGGCGCTGCTGGAGCGCACCGAGGGGCGCACGAACGTGGTCGCCCGTATCGAGGGCACCGACCCGTCCGCGGACGCCCTCCTGGTCCACGGTCATCTCGACGTGGTGCCCGCCGAGGCGGCCGACTGGAGCGTCCATCCGTTCTCCGGCGAGGTACGGGACGAGGTGGTGTGGGGCCGGGGCGCCGTCGACATGAAGAACATGGACGCGATGATCCTGGCCGTGGTGAACTCCTGGGCGCGCTCGGGCGTGCGTCCCCGGCGCGACATCGTCATCGCGTTCACCGCGGACGAGGAGGCGAGCGCCGAGGACGGTTCGGGATTCCTCGCCGACCGGCACGCCTCTCTGTTCGAGGGCTGCACGGAGGCCGTCGGCGAGTCCGGCGCGTTCACCTTCCACGACGGCGCCGGCCGGCAGATCTACCCGATCGCGGCGGGCGAGCGCGGCACCGGCTGGCTGAAGCTCACCGCCCGGGGCCGGGCGGGCCACGGCTCCAAGGTCAACCGCGACAACGCGGTGACCCGCCTCGCGGCGGCCGTCGCCCGGATCGGCGCCCACGAGTGGCCGCTGCGGGTCACCCCGACGGTGCGGGCCGCGCTCGGCGAACTCGCGGCGCTCTACGGGCTCGACGCGAGCCTGGACGACGTGGACGGACTGCTGGAGAAGCTCGGCCCGGCCGCCGCGCTGGTCGAGTCGACCGTCCGCAACAGCGCCAACCCGACCATGCTGAGCGCCGGATACAAGGTCAACGTGATTCCGGGGCAGGCCGTGGCGTATGTCGACGGACGCTATCTGCCCGGCGGCGAGGACGAGTTCCGCGCCACGCTGGACGAGCTGACCGGTCCCGGTGTGGACTGGGAGTTCGAGCACCGGGAGGTCGCCCTCCAGGCGCCGCTGGACACCCCGCTGTACGCCCGGATGCGCGAGGCCGTCCAGGAGTTCGCGCCCGAGGGGCACGTGGTGCCGTACTGCATGGCGGGAGGCACGGACGCCAAGCAGTTCTCGCGCCTCGGCATCACCGGATACGGTTTCGCGCCGCTGAGACTGCCCGAGGGCTTCGACTACTGGGCCCTGTTCCACGGCGTGGACGAGCGTGTTCCGGTGGAGGCGCTGCACTTCGGCGTCCGCGTCCTGGACCGCTTCCTGCGCACGGCCTGACGACTAGGGGAAAGACAGAGAAAATGGGGGAGATCATGCAGACAAGGACCCAGGCCCTGGAGTACGGATCCTGGCCCTCACCCATCGACGCCGCGCTGTGCGCCTCGCACGACGGGCGGCCGGAGTGGGTCGGCTTCGTCGGCGCGCAGATGTGGTGGACCGAGGCGCGTCCCACCGAGGGCGGACGGCGGGCCCTGGTGTGCCGAGCGGCGGACGGCACGACGTCCCCCGTGCTGCCCGAGCCGTGGAACGTGCGCAGCAGGGTCATGGAGTACGGCGGCCGCCCCTGGAGCGGACACATGGGCGCCGAGGGGCCCCTGGTGGTGTTCGTGAACTTCGCCGACCAGCGGCTCTACGCCTACGAGCCGGCCGTGCCCGGCGCGCGGCCACGCCCGCTCACCCCGCTCTCGCAGGTCGGGGGCGGACTGCGCTGGGCCGAGCCCGAGCTGCGTGTCGAGCGCGGCGAGGTCTGGTGCGTGCTGGAGGAGTTCACCGGGCCGGGGCCCACCGACGTACGGCGCGTGCCCGCCGCGGTGCCGCTGGACGGCTCGGCCGCCGAGGACCGCCGGGCCGTGCGCGAACTCACCGACGCGCGCCACCGGTTCGTCACCGGGCCGCGCCTGTCACCGGACGGACGGCGCGCGGTCTGGCTCGCCTGGGACCATCCGCGGATGCCGTGGGACGGCACCGAGGTGATCGCCGCCGAGGTCGGCGAGGACGGCGCCTTCCACGACCCGGTCACGGTGGCGGGCGGCGCCGAGGAGTCGATCTGCCAGGCCGAGTGGGCCGCCGACGGCTCCCTGCTGTACGTCAGCGACCGCACCGGCTGGTGGAACCTCTACCGGGACGGACTGCCGTTGTGCCCGCGCGAGGAGGAGTTCGGCGGCCCGCTGTGGCAGATCGGAGCGCGCTGGTTCGCGCCCCTGGACAACGGGCTGATCGCCGTCGTGCACGGCAAGGGCGCGGGAGTGCTCGCGATTCTGGACCCGGACAGCGGCGAAGTGGTCGACACGGCCGGGCCCTGGACCGAGTTCGCCTCCACGCTCGCGGTGCACGGCAGCCGGATCGCCGCGATCGGCGCCGGACCGAGCAGCTCCGCCGAGGTCCTCGAACTGGACGCGCGCACCGGCCGGGCCCGCGTGGTGGGCGCCGCCCACGAGGACCTGGTGGACCCCGCCTACTACCCCGAGCCCCGCTCCCGCACCTTCACCGGACCGGACGGCCGTGAGATCCACGCCCACGTCTACCCGCCGCACCACCCCGGCCACCACGCCCCGGACGGCGAGCTGCCGCCCTACGTGGTCTGGGCGCACGGCGGACCCACCAGCCGCGCCGCGCTGGTCCTGAACCTGCACATCGCCTACTTCACCACGCGCGGCATCGGCGTCGCCGTGGTCAACTACGGCGGCTCCACCGGGTACGGCCGCGCGTACCGCGACCGGCTGCGCGAGCAGTGGGGTGTCGTGGACGTCGAGGACTGCGCCGCCGTCGCGCTGGCGCTGGCCGAGGAGGGCAGCGCGGACCGCGGACGGCTGGCCGTGCGCGGGGGCAGCGCGGGTGGCTGGACCACGGCGGCGTCCCTGGCGATGACGGACGTGTACGCGTGCGGGACGATCAGCTACCCCGTCCTGGACCTGGTCAACTGGGGTGCGCTGGAGACGCACGACTTCGAGTCGCGGTATCTGGAGACCCTGGTCGGGTCCTACGACGCGGTGCCCGAGCGGTACATCGAGCGCTCGCCCCTCGAACAGGCCGACCGGATCACGGCGCCCTTCCTGCTGCTCCAGGGGCTGGACGACGCCGTCTGCCCGCCCGCCCAGTGCGCACGGTTCCTGGCCCGCATCGCGGAGCGGAAGGTCCCCCACGCCTACCTCGCCTTCGAGGGCGAGGGGCACGGCTTCCGGCGGGCCGAGACCATAGTGCGCGCCCTGGAAGCCGAACTGTCCCTGTACGCCCAGGTGTTCGGGCTGCGACCGCCTGCCGTTCCCACCTTGGAGCTCACCGGATGACGGACCTCCTGCGACCGGCCAGACTCGCCCCGGGCGCCCGGGTGGCCGTCGTCGCCCCGAGCGGACCCGTGCGCGAGGAGCGGCTCGCGGCCGGGCTCGACATCCTGCGCGGCTGGGGGCTGGACCCGGCCGTGGCCCCGCACGTCCTGGACCGGCACCCCCGCTTCCCCTACCTCGCCGGCACCGACGCCGACCGCGCCGCCGACCTGCAGGCGGCGTGGTGCGACCCGGAGGTCTCCGCGGTGCTCTGCGCACGGGGCGGATACGGGGCCCAGCGCATCGTGGACCTGCTCGACTGGGACGCGCTGCGCACCGCCGGGCCGAAGGTGCTCGTCGGGTTCAGCGACATCACCGCGCTGCACGAGGCGGTCGCGTCCCGCCTCGGCCTCGCCACCCTGCACGGGCCCATGGTGTCGGCGGAGAGCTTCCTCAAGGACACGCGGACGCAGGACCATCTGCGGGCCACGCTGTTCGCGCCCGAGACCGTCATGACCATCGCCTCGCCGGGCACGGCGCTCGTGCCCGGCCGCGCCCGCGGCGTCACCCTGGGCGGCTGCCTGAGCCTGCTGGCGACCGGCCTCGGCACGGCGGACGCCCGCACCCCCGCCCCGGGCCGACTGCTGATGATCGAGGACGTCGGGGAGGAGGCGTACCGGATCGACCGCATCCTCACCCAGTTGCTGCGCTCCGGCCGGTTCGACGGGGTCAGCGGGATCGCCCTCGGCTCCTGGGAGGAGTGCGGCCCCTACGACCTGCTGCGCGAGGTCTTCGTCGACCGGCTCGGCGGGCTCGGGATTCCGGTCGTGGAGGGGTTCGGGTTCGGACACGGGGAGGGCGCGCTGACGATCCCGCTCGGTGTGGCGGCCGAGCTGGACGCCGACACGGGGACGCTGACGCTGGACACGCCGGCGCTCGCGTAGCGGAGGCGGGACGGAGCCGCACCGGGGCCGTCACCCGTACGGACCGCACCGGCCGGGCGGTTCGCGCGGGCGCTGGCATGCTGGTCCCATGAGCCCGAAGACCTCCCGCAAGACCGGTACGGGCGGCGGCGCGTACCAGGACCGGCGCGGGGTGACGCCCCGCAGGATCGCCGGGCTGGTACTCGCCGCGCTCGTGCTGGTGTTCATCTTCGAGAACACCCAGCACACCAAGATCCGGCTGCTCATCCCGCTGGTGACCATGCCGCAGTGGCTGGCCCTGCTCGGTACGGCGGTGGTCGGGGCGGTGTGCGGTGCGATCTTCATGAGTCGACGCGGGTGACGGCACAGCCCTTAGGGTGTCGCCGTGCCTGTGACCCGTGAGTATCTCGCCGAAGGCCCCCGCGTGGGCATACGCCCGTTCACCCACGAGGACGAGCCGGAGTTCACGGCCCGGGCCCGCGAGAGCAAGGACCTGCACCATCCGTGGCTCGCACCGCCCCTGACCGCGGGGGCCTACGCGGCGTACGCGGGCCGGCTCATCGAGGATCCGTCGAAGGCCGGGTTCCTGGTGTGCGAGAAGGGGAGCGGGGCCATCGCGGGGTTCGTCAACATCAACAACATCGTCATGGGCGGCTTCCTGTCCGGAGCCCTCGGATACGGCGCTTTCGCGCACGCCGCCGGGCGCGGACTGATGACGCAGGCCCTCGACCTCGTGGTGCGGTACGCCTTCGGGCCGCTGGGCCTGCATCGACTGGAGATCAACGCACAGCCCGGGAACACCGCCTCCATCGCCCTGGCCCAGCGCGCCGGGTTCCGCCTGGAGGGCTACTCACCGAAGATGATCTACATCGACGGTGCCTGGCGGGACCACGAACGCTGGGCCATCACCGCGGAGATGCTCCCTCGCCCGTGAGCGTCAGCCGGCCGGGCGGCGGTCCACGTACTCGTACACCGTTCCGTCCGGGTGCGCCGCGATCAGGTTGCGGCCCACCGGTGTCGGCACCGGCCCGGCGATGATCCGCGCGCCGAGGTCCGCGAGCACCTGGTGGGCCTCGTCCACGTCCTGGACGGCGATCGTGGCCGCCACCTTGCGCAGGACGTCGAGTTCGGCCTCGGGCCCGCTCATCAGCAGGAAGCAGCCGACCGCGGCCACCTGGACGCCGCCGCGCTCGAACCGGAGAGCTCTGCCGCCCGCGAGGCGTTCGTAGAAGGGGACCGCCGACTCCAGATCGTCGACGCACACGCGCAGTGAGGCTCCCAGAATCTCCATGCGCACGAGCCTAGGGCCTGTCGCCGGTGCGAGAAGAGATCGTTTCGAGCGCATCGCTACGCCACATGGATGGTCCCTGGCGCATACGGCCGTACCCGGGTGCGGGACGGGTATGCGGCGGTCATGAAACGCACGGACGCCGAACCCCCGGAACTCGACCGCGACAGCCGGCGAGCGGCACCGGAGTACGCGGACACCGCCCGAGCCCTGGCCCTGGGCCTGGCCCTCACCCTGAGCGCAGCCCGCAAACCCACCACACCCCCCTCCCTACCCCACCAACGAACCCACCCCTGACCCACCCCTCCAGGGGCGCGGGGAACTGCGCAAAACCCCCGACGAGCCCGCACTCGCGATCGCTCCCCAGCAAGCCACCCCTCCAGGGGCGGGGAACTGCGCAAATCACCCCACGAACCCGCACCCGCAATCCCACCCCAGCAGGCCCACCCCCCAGGGGCGCGGGGAACTGCGCACCCCCCACCAGGCCAGGACAAGGGCGTTGCGAAACGCCCCGACCGGCGGCGTTTGGGCCCCCCGCCCAGGGGGACGCGAAAGGTCCAGGACGGAACGGGGCGGCGCACGCGCCCGACAGGCGGACACCCAACGTGTCCACGCCGTCACAGCAGGCCGCCCCCGCCCCACCCACGCCACGGAGGAAGGAACATGAAGACCCGTCAGCTCCACGAACTCGCCCAGCAGCTGCGCGTGGACAGCGTTCGCGCCGCCGACGCGGCCGCCTCCGGACACCCCACCTCCTCGATGTCGGCCGCGGACCTGATGGCCGTCCTGGTGGCTCACCACCTCCGCTACGACTTCGACCGCCCCGGCCACCCGGGCAACGACCGGCTGGTCCTCTCCAAGGGGCACGCCTCCCCCCTCCTCTACGCCGTCTACAAGGCCGCGGGGGCCATCAACGAGACGGAGCTGCTCACCTTCCGCAAACTGGGCAGCCGCCTGGAGGGCCACCCCACGCCCCGCCGGCTGCCCTGGGTGGAGACGGCCACCGGCTCGCTCGGCCAGGGCCTGCCCGTCGGCGTCGGCATCGCCATGGCGGGCAAGCGCCTGGACCACACCGGCTACCGCGTCTGGGTGCTGTGCGGCGACAGCGAACTCGCCGAGGGCTCCGTGTGGGAGGCCGCCGAGCACGCCGGTTACGAGCACCTCGACAACCTGATCCTGATGGTCGACGTCAACAGGCTGGGCCAGCGCGGACCGACCCGGCACGGACACGACCTGGACGCCTACGCCCGCCGCTTCAAGGCCTTCGACTGGCGCACGATCGAGGTCGACGGACATGACGTCGAAGCCGTCGACCAGGCCTTCACCGAGGCGGGGTCGACGACCGGACGGCCCACCGCGATCCTCGCCCGCACCCTCAAGGGCAAGGGCGTCGCCGCCGTGGAGAACCGCGAGGGAATGCACGGCAAGCCGCTGCCCCACCCGGAAGAGGCCATCGCCGAACTAGGCGGCGTACGGGATCTGCGCGTCGACGTCCAGCCGCCGCCCGCCGCGAGGACGATGCACACCGTGCAGAGCGGCCACCTGGACCTGCCGCGCTACGAGATCGGCGACATGATCGCCACCCGTGACGCCTTCGGCCAGGCACTCGCGGCCGTCGGCACCGCCCGCGGCGACATCACGGCCATCGACGGAGAGGTCGGGGACTCCACCCGCACCGAGTACTTCGCCAAGGAGCACCCCGAGCGCTACTTCGAGTGCTACATCGCCGAACAGCTCATGGTCGGGATGGCCGTGGGCATGGCGGCGCGCGGCTGGGTGCCGTACGCCTCCACCTTCGCCGCCTTCCTGACCCGCGCCCACGACTTCCTCCGCATGGCCGCGATCAGCGGTTCCGGGATCAACCTGGTCGGCTCGCACGCCGGCTGCGCCATCGGCGAGGACGGCCCCTCCCAGATGGGCCTGGAGGATCTCGCGATGTTTCGTTCGCTGTACGGATCGACGGTGCTGTACCCGTGCGACGCCAACCAGACCGCGCGCCTCGTCGCCGCCATGGCCTCCCTGGACGGCATCCGCTACCTGCGCACCACGCGCGGCAAGAGCTCCGTCGTCTACGGCCCCACCGAGGAGTTCCCGATCGGCGGCAGCAAGGTTCTGCGCGCCACGTCGAAGGACCGGCTCACCCTCGTCGCCGCGGGGGTCACCGTCCACGAGGCGCTCAAGGCGGCCGACCGCCTGGCCGAGCGGGACATCCCGGTCCGGGTCATCGACCTCTACTCGGTCAAGCCGGTCGACAAGGCCACCCTGCGCGAGGCCGCCGAGCGCACGGGCTGCCTGCTCACGGTCGAGGACCACCGGGAGGAGGGCGGTCTCGGCGACGCGGTCCTGGACGCCTTCGTGGACGGGCGCCCCGTGCCGCGTCTGGTGCGCCTCGCCGTCCGTTCGATGCCGGGCTCGGCGACCTCCGGCGAGCAGCTGCACGCCGCGGGCATCGACGCCGAGTCCATCGCCACGGCGGCCCGGCTGCTGGTGGAGGAGGCCGTCGTCCGGTGAGCCCCCGCGTGAGGTGGGCGGGCACGGGGCAGGAGGGAGACACCATGGCTCCGCTCAGATACGTCTACGCCGTCTGCCGCCCCCTCAGCGCGCCTCTCCAGCTGACGGGGGTGTCCGGCGCTCCGGCCCGGCAACTGGAGCACCATGGCCTGGTGGCCGTGGTCAGCCAGGTCCCGGCGGACGCCGACTGGCGCACCATGTCCCGCGCCCACCGGAACATCGTCGACGCCCTCACCGGCGTCACCACCCCGCTTCCGCTGCGGCCCGGGCTGGTGTTCCCGGACGACAGTGCCGTCCGGGTGATGATCGAGGAGCGCGAGGAGGAGTTCCGGCGCGCCCTGGAACGGATCGAAGGGCGGGTCGAATGGAACCTCAGGGTCTCGTGCGACGACGTCACCGGGAAGCGGGCGCGAGCGGGGGCGGAGGAATTCGCGTGCCGCCTGCATGAAATCCTCTCGGGGCAGGCGGAGGATTCCCGTGCGCACGCCCCGGCGGGTACGACGTCTTTTGGGGCGTCGGAGCACTCGGTTCTCGATGCGGCCTATCTGGTGCCACGGTCCCGTTCCGAGGAATTCGTGGAACGTGTGGACCGGGCCGAGGGGGAGGTCCAGGGAATCCAGGTGGAACTCACGGGCCCCTGGGCGGTCTATTCCTTCACCGGCCTGCCCGACGCCGCGGAAGGCTCTCGGAACCCCGTGTGACCAGGGGCCCCGAGTGAGCAGGGCCCTGTGTGACGCGTGCCGTGCAGACCGTTCGCGGCCCGGGACCCCGACCAGGGGTCCCGGGCCGCGAACGGTCTCCGGGCTGTCCGGGCTATCGCTCGATCACCATCGGTACCATCGGCCCCGACCGCCGGACGCGTTGGTGCCGCGCACCAGGAATCCCAGCAGCCAGAGCACCAGGACCGCGAGGGCGAGCCACCACAACAGCTTTATCGCGAATCCGGCGCCGAAGAGCACGAGCACCAGCAGAAGAACCAGCAGAATGGGAACCATGGTGTGAACCTCCTGCACACCGTATTGCCCGCGCGACGGGGTTCAGACGCCCTTCCGGCAGAGAATTTCACCGTGCAGAACGGAGAACCAGCCGTCCGGCCGTGTCCCCCATTCCCGCCACGCGTCGGAGAGGGCGCGCAGTTCCTCGACGCTCGCGTGCCCCCCTGCCACCGCCCGGTCCGCGTACTCCGAGGCGAGGGTGCGGTCGGCCCACAGGCCGCTCCACCACGCCCGGTCCTCGTCGTCGGCGAAGGTCCAGGTGCTGGAGGTCGCGGTCACGTCCCGGATGCCCGCGCTCAGCGCCCATGACCTCAGGCGCCGTCCGGCGTCCGGCTCGCCCCCGTTGCCCCGGGCGACCCGCTCGTACAGGTCCAGCCAGCTGTCCAGCCCCTCGGACGCCGGGTACCAGGTCATCGCCGCGTAGTCCGCGTCCCGTACGGCGATGAGCCCGCCCGGCCTGGTCACCCGGTGCATCTCGCGCAGCGCGCGCACCGGATCCCCCACGTGCTGGAGCACCTGGTGTGCGTGGACCACGCAGAACGTGTTGTCCGGGTAGTCCAGCGCGTGGACGTCCGCGACCGCGAAGTCCACCTGGGTCAGACCGCGCGCGGCGGCCGTGGCGCGTGCCCGCTCCAGGATTCCCGGGGCGCGGTCGACGCCGGTGACCCGGCCCTGCGGGACCCGTTCCGCCAGGTCCGCGGTGATGGTGCCGGGGCCGCAGCCGATGTCCAGGATCGTCATGTGCGGTTCGAGCGAACCGAGCAGATACGCCGCGGAGTTGGCGGCGGTCCGCCAGGTGTGTGAGCGCAGCACGGACTCGTGGTGGCCGTGCGTGTAGACGGCCGTCTCTCCCGTCCGGCCCGACCGTGTCGACATGGCTGCCCGCCTCTCTGTGTCGAGTCGCGTCGTGCTCCCTCGTGTCTCCGCGAACGCCCCGCGGCGAGGCCGCGGGGCGGTGGGGAGCCGTGCCCGACACGTTAGGCCCTCATGCCGCATGACGAGACGTGCGTCTTGTCATACGGGCGGATGGTGAGTGGGGGCGTTCAGTTGGGCGGCAGCGGGCGGTAGACGGTCAGCGCCTGCGGCACCTTCTCGAGCGTCAGCGTGCCCTGGACCTCGGTGACCTCACCGTCGTAGGCCAGCGGCGTCCCCGGGGCCAGTCCGTCCAGCCGCAGGCGCCGCACCCGGACGGCTGCGTGGGCGGGGGAGCGGGACAGCGGGCCCGCGAACGCGGCGGCCACCAGGCGGGCGGCGGGGCCACGGCCGCCGTGCACGACCCGGACGTCCAGCCGGCCGTCCGCCAGATCGCGGCGCCGCGCCGGGGCCAGGCCCATCCGGTGATACGTGCCGTTGCCCGCGAACAGCATCCACAGCGGACGGCTCTCGCCGCCCAGGTTCACGCGCAGCGGGTGGCGGTCCGCGCGCAGGACACGCAGCGCGGCGAGGACCCCGGCCGGCCAGCCGCCGATCCGGGGCGACCAGCGCTCCCGCTCACGCACCAGCTCGGGATACACACCCAGACTGAAGGTGTTCAGAAAGCAGCCCTGGGTCGCGCCCGACGAGAAGCGGCCCACGTCGACCCGGACCGTCTCGCCCCGCCGCACGGCGGCGATCACGTCCCGGACGTCCTCGATCCCCAGGTCGAGCGCGAAGTGGTTGAGGGTGCCGCCGGGGACGACGGCGAGCGGCAGACCGCGGCGCAGCGCGACACCCGCCGCCGCGTTCACCGTGCCGTCGCCGCCGCACACCCCCAGCACCCGGGCGCGTGCGGCCGCCTTCTCCAGTTGCGTCGCCACGTCCTCCGGTTCGCACTCGACGACCTCGGCGCCGGGCAGGGCGTCCCGCACGGCACGCACCCGGTCCGAGGTCGCCGCGGCCCGGTTCGCCACCACGACCAGCCCGGTCCCGTCCGGCAGCGCGGGCGCGTCCTCGCCCGGACGGCCCGCGGGCGGCACCGGGTCCCGGGTGGGCACCAGACGGCGCACGGCGTACGCGGCGCCCACACCCATGGCCGCACCCGCCACCACGTCGCTCGGGTAGTGGACCCCGGTGTAGACACGGGAGACGGCGACGGCCGCGGCCAGGGGCGCGACCGCCGCACCCCAGCCGCGCGACTCCAGCGCGACCCCCGCGGCGAAGGCGGCCGCGGAGGCGGCGTGACCCGAGGGGAACGACGTGGTGATCGGCTGATGCTTGAGCCGGCGGACGGCGGGGACCGGGTCGAGCACCGGACGGGGGCGCCTCACCGAGCGCTTGCCCACGGTGTTGATGGTGGCGGAGGCCAGGGCCAGGGAGGCGACACCGCGGACCGCGGCCCGGCGGGCGCGGGGGGTGCGGGTCGCGGCGATGGCGGCGGCCGTCGCGAACCACAGCACGCCGTGGTTCGCGGACCGGCTGAGCCGGGGAAGCAGGCGGTCCGCGCCCGGCCAGTGCCGGGCCGCGATGGCCTGGAACAGGCGGCCGTCGTGGGAGAGCAGCCGGTCGCGGAGCGGATGCGGCACGGCCGTACGCAGAGTGAGGTCGACGTCAGGGATGGTCATGCAAGGCGCATACCCCGGCACGGCCCGAGCGTGCCGGGCCGCTCCAGGGGCGTGCCGAGACGTGCGACACCCGGACAGCCGACCGGCCCGGCGCCCCCGCCGTCCCTGCCCCCCCACCTGCCGCCCGGGCGATATATCGGCTTGCCCGGTCGTGGTGGGCCCGCCGACAATGCGCCGTATGGGACATCTGGAAGCCGCGCACCTCGAGTACCACCTCCCCGACGGGAGGACACTGCTCGGCGACGTGTCCTTCCGGGTCGGCGACGGCGCGATCGTCGCGCTCGTCGGGCCCAACGGAGCCGGGAAGACCACGCTGCTGCGGCTGCTCTCCGGCGAGCTGAAGCCGCACGCCGGGACCGTCACCACGAGCGGCGGGCTCGGGGTGATGCGCCAGTTCGTCGGCTCCGTACGGGACGGGACGACGGTGCGGGACCTGCTCGTGTCGGTGGCCCCGCCACGCATCCGTGAGGCGGCCCGCGCCGTCGACGAGGCGGAGCACGCCGTCATGGCCGTCGACGACGAGGCGGCCCAGCTCCGGTACGCGCAGGCGCTCGCCGACTGGGCCGAGGCCCGCGGCTACGAGGCCGAGACGCTGTGGGACATGTGCACCATGGCCGCGCTCGCGGTGCCGTACGAGAAGGCCCAGTGGCGCGAGGTGCGCACCCTGTCCGGGGGCGAGCAGAAGAGGCTCGTCCTGGAAGCGCTGCTGCGCGGCACCGACGAGGTGCTGCTGCTGGACGAGCCCGACAACTACCTCGACGTGCCCGGCAAGCGCTGGCTGGAGGAGCGGCTCGCCCAGACCCGCAAGACCGTCCTGTTCGTCTCCCACGACCGCGAACTGCTGGCACGCGCCGCACAGCGCATCGTGTCGCTGGAGCCGGGCCCGGCCGGCGCGGACGCCTGGGTGCACGGCGGCGGCTTCGCCACCTACGACGAGGCGCGCCGGGAGCGCTTCGCCCGCTTCGAGGAACTGCGCAAGCGCTGGGACGAGAAGCACGCCCAGCTTCGGAAGTTGGTGCTGAACCTGCGTCAGGCCGCGTCCGTCAGCCACGAGATGGCTTCCCGCTACCAGGCCGCCCAGACCAGGCTGCGGAAGTTCGAGGAGGCCGGGCCCCCGCCCGAGCCGCCGCGCGAGCAGGAGATCACGATGCGGCTCAAGGGCGGCCGTACCGGCGTCCGAGCCGTCACCTGCGCGGGACTCGAACTGACCGGCCTGATGAAACCGTTCGACCTGGAGGTCTTCTACGGCGAGCGCGTCGCCGTCCTCGGCTCCAACGGCTCGGGCAAGTCGCACTTCCTGCGGCTCCTGGCGGGCGGCGACGTGACGCACACCGGGCAGTGGCGGCTCGGGGCACGCGTCGTGCCCGGACACTTCGCGCAGACGCACGCGCATCCCGAGCTCGAAGGCCGCACGCTCCTCGACATCCTGTGGCGGGAGCACGCCCAGGACCAGGGGGCGGCGATGTCGCGGCTGCGCCGCTACGAGCTGACCGGGCAGGCCGAACAGAAATTCGAACGACTGTCCGGTGGGCAGCAGGCACGCTTCCAGATCCTGCTGCTGGAGCTCCAGGGCGTCACGGCCCTGCTGCTGGACGAGCCGACGGACAACCTGGACCTGGAGTCCGCGCAGGCGCTGCAGCAAGGCCTCGAGGCGTTCGAGGGCACGGTCCTCGCGGTCACGCACGACCGCTGGTTCGCCCGGTCCTTCGACCGCTACCTGGTCTTCGGCAGCGACGGGCGGGTGAGGGAGTCGGCGGAGCCGGTGTGGGACGAGCGTCGGGTGGAGCGCATGCGGTAGCGGTCCGCCCGGGGCAGGATGAGTACAAGGGCCCAGGAACCGGGACCGTGCCGCTCGGGATGTTGCCGCCGGGCGGGTACCCGGACCGCACCGGAGGAACACGACGAACGGGGTCGCACATGACCGGAGTCGAGCCCGGACGGCTGACCGAGCAGCAGCTCATGAAGGAGCTGGAGACGATCCACCGCACCCGCCACGACACCCTGCTGTACGGCTCGGGCGACGCGCTGCGCACGCACAACGACCGCATGGCCCAGCTGGAGGGCGAGTACCTGCGGCGCCACCCACGGCGCGGGGTGGCGTCGAGCCGCACCCGCGACGGGGCCCGGGAGCGTGACCGGGGAACGGTCCTGACGGAACTCGGCGAGGTGGAGCGCGACGGGCGTGGAGAGCGGGAGGGCACGGAACCCGTGCTCTGATTCCGGCGCCCTCCCGCCCTCGTCCCGCACCTCCTTTCCTGCGGCTGCGTCTGGGTCTGTGTCCGGGTACCTCCTTCCGTGCGGGTCGGTCCTGTCGCGTACGGGCTGCTATGCGGCACCTCCCTTCCTCGTGTCCTCGTGCGGGGCGGCCGGCTAGACGACCGCCTCCGCCAGCTCGTGGGCGTTGGTGAAGCTGGCCCCGCGCGGCAGCTGCTGCACCAGGGCCACGAGCCCGTCCGGGGCGTGCTCGCGGCGCAGGCGCTCGATCAGCTCGGGAGGCCGGGCCGGGAAGGCCGTACGTCCCAGGTGCCGTGCCAGTTCGAACCGCACGTCCGCGACGGAGGTCGCTCCGCCCGGCGCCGCCGCTCCGGCCCAGGCCGGGGGGTCGTCGTCGGCGACGGGTTCGGGGTCGTGCCACTCCTCGGTCCGGGTGAAGTGACCGGACCGCAGAAGACCCTGCAGTTCGTGCTTCATCTCGTCGTCCCGGTGAACGCTGAGCCGGTCGCTGCCTCGCTGCATGAATCCTCCAGATCTTCGGCTGGCCCTCGCGTACCCGAGGGTCCGCGATCGACACAGAAGTCCCCTGGATGGCGGACACGCTTTTCCTGCCGCCGTTTTCGCCATGGATCTCGCCACGGACGGCCCGTCATCCCGTGATGCGGACACCGGGCACCGCGAGGCGAACAGTTCGTGGCCGTCCCACGCATCCGGTGTTTGCCGCCATGGCGCCTGGGCAGGCGCAGCGCAGTGCTTCGGACAGGAGGCACGTCCGTGGGAGCGGTGGAGACCCGCCACGGGTGTGCCGGTCCGCTCGCGCACCCTCCTCCCGCGGTGACCGCCACCCACGGCAGCCGCAAAGGGAGTTGCGACCCATCATGCAGAACCGAGCGAGCGTGAAACAGCATCCGCACGACGACGCCCCCGACACCGCGGAATCCTTCCGCAGGCTTGCCGAGCTGCCCCAGGGTCCCGAGCGCGACCTGCTCCGTGACGAGATCGTCGAGGCGTGGCTGCCCATGGCCGACCGGCTCGCGGGACGGTTCCGCAGTCGGGGCGAGAACTTCGAGGACCTGCGCCAGGTGGCGGCGCTCGGCCTGGTCAAGGCCGTGGACCGGTACGACCCCCGGCGCGGTCACGCCTTCGAGAGCTACGCCGTGCCGACCGTCACCGGAGAGATCAAGCGCCACTTCCGCGACCACATGTGGACCGTCCATGTGCCGCGCCGCGTCCAGGATCTGCGCAACCGGGTGCGGTTCGCCCGCCGGGAGCTGTCGCAGACGATCCCGGGGCGCGCGCCCACCGTGGCGGAGATCGCGGCGCACGCCGACCTGACCGAGGACGAGGTGCGTGCCGGACTCGAGGCGCTGGAGAGCTTCGCGGCTCTCTCCCTGGACGCCGAGGTGCCGGGCAGCGAGGACGGCTACTCCCTCGGGGACTCGCTCGGCTCGGCCGACCCCGCGCTCGACACCGTCGTGGACCGCGAGGCGGTCAAGCCCCGGCTGGCGGCGTTGCCCGAGCGTGAACGGGCCATCCTCTACATGCGGTTCTTCGACGACATGACGCAGAGCAGCATCGCGGAGCAGCTGGGGATCTCGCAGATGCACGTGTCCCGGCTGATCAGCCGGTGCTGCGACCGCCTGCGGGACCAGGTGCTGCGGGACGTGGCCTGAGGGCTGTCCCGCGTCCCGTCGTCACTCGGGTGGGGGTGCGCGTAGCGCGAATGGGGTCCGGCCGCGCGCGGTGCCGCGGCGGACGGGCTGTCATGGGCTGGTGAGGGCACGGCCGTCGTGCCCCCCCGGGAAGCCGGTCGAAGGAGCCACTCGTATGCGCTGCAGTGCCCGTGTCCTGTCCGCCGTCGCCCTCGCCGGCGCCGCCCTGGGTGTCGGCGCCGTGCCCGCGAGCGCCGATCCCGCCGCGGCGATCACCCCGCGGTCCGTCGTTCCCGGCGGCATGGTCACCGTCTCGGTGTCCTGCGACGTGCTGGGCGGTGCCGTGCCCGACTACATCGACGCGGCTTCCCAAGGGCTGGAGGCGGGCCGGGTCCGCCTGGCCCGGGTCGCCGGGGACGGCTCCCACGCCTCGGCGCCCTCCTCCGTGACCTACAGCGGCACGGCACGGGTTCCGACGGGTGGGGCCGTCGACGGCGTCGCCGACCTCGCCGGCCGTGACGCCGAGTGGGGCGTCGACGGCCACTGCCCGGCGGCCCCGGGCGGCCGTGACCAGCCGTGGGACGTCTCGTTCACCGTGAACCGCGACGGCAGCCGGAGCCAGGGCCAGGGTCAGGGCCCCGGACAGGGGGACGGGCCCTGGCAGGGCCAAGGACAGGGCCAAGGCCAAGGACAGGGGCAGTCGCCCGGTCAGGGGCAGGGCCAAGGGCAGGTGGGCGGAGGGCCGTACGGCGGGCCGTACCAGCAGTCGGGCGGCGGGTCGTACCAGCAGTCCGGCGGCGGCAGGTCCTCCGGTGACGGGGCGTCGCACGGGCAGGGCGGGCGCGGCGACGGCCCGTCCCAGCAGGGTCAGTTCCAGCAAGGCCCGTCCCAGCAGTGGGGCAAGCAGCAGGGCGGTGGCGGAGGCGGCGGGCGGGACGACGACGGGCCGCCCGCCGGGGTGCAGCACGGGGCGCAGGCCGGGGAGGGCGGCGCCTTCCGGCAGTCCCCGGCGACGACCGTCGCGGGCGGGGCGCTGATCGCGCTCGCCCTCGGCGCGGCCGTGCACCGGCTGTGCCGGGGCCGCGTGGCCTTCCGCCGCCCGAGCCCGTGACCGTCCTCCCGGACACCCGGACCGCAGGGACGCCCTCGGCACCGTAGGCGAACGGCAGGGCGAGCCGCACCAAGGAGCGCGTGGAGGCACGTATGCGGCGTACGGATCAGGAAGGCCACGGTCCCGTCCGCTTCGGGCCGCCTCTTCCCGGCCACGGGCTGCCGCTCCTGCCAGGCCTGACGGCCGTGCTCGCCGAGGCCGCCGCACACGACGGCGGCGGAGCCCTCGGACCTGCGCCCGCCCTCCTGGACGCCGCCTGCGGCTACTTCGGGCGTCGCGGGCTGCCCACCGAACCCGGCTCGGTCGCCGCCGCGCCCGGCGCGCCCGCCCTGCTCGTCGCGATCACCGCCGCGCTCGGCGGCGATGTGCTGATCCCACGGCCGTGCCCCGCCTGGTGGGCGCCGCAGGTCAGGGCACTGGGACGGTCCGTGTACCACGTGGCGACCACCGCGGAGTGCGGAGGCGTCCCGGACCCGTACGCCCTGCTGGAGACCGTGCGCAGAGTCCGTGCCGAGGGCGGTGATCCACGTCTGCTGGTGCTGGCGCCGGCCGACGACCCCACCGCCACCGTGGCCCCGCCCGAGGTGGTGCACGAGACCGTGGAGGCCGCCGCCGCCGCAGGGCTGCACCTGGTCAGTGACGAGACCTGGCGCGACACGGTGCACCAGCCCCACGAGACGGTGCTGGTCAGCCCCGCCGAGATGCTCCCCGACCGGGTCACCGTCGTCACCGACCTCGCCGGACCCCATCTGCCCGCCGGCTGGCCCGCGGCCGTCACCCGTTTCCCGGCCACCGCACAGGGTGCCGGCCTGCACGCGCACGTGCTCGACGTCCTCACCGCGCTCGGCGCCCGCGTCGCCGCCCCGGTCGCCGCTGCGGCCGCGTACGCCCTCGACGAAGGCGCCGAGATCGCCGGGCGCCTCGCCGCGGGCACCGCGCTGCACGCGCGCGTGGCCGCCGCCGCCCACCGGGTCGTGGTCGGCGCGGGCGCCCTTTCCCGCCCGCCGCGGGCCGGCCGCCATCTGTACGCCGACCTCGGACCGCTGCGCGCCGCACTCGGCGCACACGGGGTCGGGGACGCGCAGGACCTGGAGGACTTCCTGACCGCCCGGCTCGGCACGCCCGTCCCCGGCGGGCATCGCTTCGGGGACGAACTGGCCGCGCTGCGCGTCCGCCTGTCCACCGGGCCTTTCCTCGGCGCGACCGACGAGGAGCGCAGCGCGTGCCTGGCGTCGCCCCAGCCGCTGGAACTACCCCATGTGCAGGCCGCGTTGGGACTTCTAGGGGTGGTCCTCGGCGATCTGCGTGCCGATGCCCGGCGAGGGGAGGCCTCCCGATGACGCAGCAGTACGAGCCGACCGCGGACACCGTGTCGGCGCGCCGTGACGCGGCCGGGCCCCCGCCCGCACCCCAGCTCAGGGGCGCCGTCGGCACGCCGGCTCCGTACCCGCCGCTCGCCGCGCCCCGCCCGCTCGGCGAGCACCGTATCTGGGCGCGCTCCTTCACGGACCGGCTGACCGCGCCCCTGCCCGGCATCAGGGCGCTGGCCCGGTTCGCGCGGGAGGGAGCCTTCAGGCCGCGCCCCGAAGGCCTGCGGGACATCGGCCTGATCCCGTACGAGCCCGCCCCGCTGCCCGAGGCCGACGCGGACACGGTCGCCGTCTCCTGGGCGGGCCACGCCAGTTGGGTGGTGCGGATCGGCGGGCTGACCGTGCTGACCGACCCGGTCTGGTCGCGTCGCATCCTCGGCACCCCCGTCCGGATCACGCCCGTCGGCATCCCCTGGGAGGAACTGCCGGGGGTGGACGCGGTCGTCGTCAGCCACAACCACTACGACCATCTGGACGCCCCGACTCTGTGCCGACTGGCCCGGGGCACACCGGTGTTCGCGCCCGCGGGCCTCGCCGTGTGGTTCCGGCGGCGCGGGTTCACCTGTGTCACCGAGCTCGACTGGTGGGAGGGCGCGGAACTGGGCGGCGTCCGCTTCGACTTCGTGCCGGCGCACCACTGGTCCAAGCGCACCCTGACCGACACCTGCCGTTCCCTGTGGGGCGGTTGGGTGCTGACCGCGCCGGACGGACGCCGCGTCTACTTCGCGGGCGACACGGGGTACGGCCGCTGGTTCAGCCGTATCGGGGCGCGCTATCCCGGGATCGACCTGGCCCTCATGCCGATCGGCGCCTACGCGCCGCGATGGTGGCTGAGCGACGTCCACTGCGACCCCGAGGAGGCGGTGAGGGCGACCGTCGACCTCGGCGCGCGGCGCATGGCCCCCATGCACTGGGGCACGTTCGTGCTCTCGGCGGAACCGGTGCTCGAACCGCTGACCCGCCTGCGAGCGGCCTGGCGGACGGCGGGTCTGCCCCGCGAGGACCTGTGGGACCTGGCGGTGGGCGCGTCCCGGGTGCTGGAGCGGGACGCGCCCTGACCGGCGGCGCCGGGGCGGCTCAGGTCGCGGTCGCCGCGGCCGCGGCGCGCCCCGCCTGGCGGCCGGAGAAGAGGCAGCCACCGAGGAAGGTGCCCTCCAGCGAGCGGTAGCCGTGCACTCCGCCCCCGCCGAACCCGGTGACCTCACCGGCTGCGTAGAGACCGGGCACCGGGTCTCCCGACGCGTTCAGGACACGGCCGGACAGATCGGTCTGGAGGCCGCCGAGGGTCTTGCGGGTGAGGATGTTCAGGCGCACGGCGATCAGCGGTCCGGCGCTCGGGTCGAGGATCCGGTGGAGGCCCGCCGTGCGGCTGAGGGCGTCGCCGGGGTAGGCGAGCGCGTTGCGGATGCCCATGACCTGGGCGTCCTTGGTGTACGGGTTGTCGATCTCGCGGTCGCGTGCCTCGATCTGCCGCTGGAGCGCGGCCAGGTCGACGAGGTTGTCGCCGGTCAGCTTATTCATGCCGCTGACCAGGGCGGGAAGCGTCGAGGCCACCACGAAGTCGGCTCCCCTGTCCCTGAACCGCTCGATCGGCTCGGGCGTCTGCCAGATCCGTGACAGCAGCTTCAGGATGTCCTTGTCGGTGAGGTCCGGGTTCTGTTCGGAGCCGGAGAGCGCGAACTCCTTCGCCATGATCTTCTGTGTGGTGACGAACCAGGAGTGGTCGTGGCCGGAGGCGGTGATCGACCGGAGGGTGTGCAGCGTGTCGTAGCCGGGGATGTCCGGGGCGCCGAAGCGCTTTCCGGTCGCGTCGAACCACATGGACGACGGGCCGGGGAGGATCCGGATGCCGTGGTTCGGCCAGATCGGGTCGTAGTTGCGCAGGCCCTCGGTGTAGTGCCACATCCGGTCGGGGTTGACGATCCGCCCGCCCGCCTTCCGTGTGATCGCCAGCATCCGCCCGTCGACGTGGGCGGGCACGCCCGTGACCATGAACGTGGGCGCGGTGCCCAGCCGGGTGGGCCAGTTCTGCCGGATGAGGTCCTGGTTGGCGCCGATCCCGCCGGAGGTCACCACGACGACGGGGGCGCGCAGTTCGAAGTCGCCGACGACAGTACGGGAACTGGAGGTGCCGCGAGCGGCGTTGCTGGGTTCCAGTACGGCGCCCCGGACGCCGGTGACCGCGCCGCCGGTCGTCACCAGTTCGTCGACCCGGTGCCGGAACCTGAACGCCACCTTGCCGCCGGCGACCGCCGCCCGCACCTTCTTCTCGAAGGGCTCGACCACCGCCGGGCCCGTACCCCAGGTGACATGGAAACGGGGTACCGAGTTGCCGTGCCCGTCCGCGAGACCGCCACCGCGCTCGGCCCAGCCGACGACCGGGAACCACTGCACGCCGAGCCCCGCGAGCCAGGAGCGCTTCTCACCCGCGGCGAAGTCCACGTACGCCTGCGCCCATTTGTAGCCCCAGTGGTCCTCGCCCACCGGGTCGTCGATCCCGCGGTCGAAGCCGGCCGCGCCCGACCAGTCCTGCCAGGCGAGGTCACGGGAGTCCTTGATGCCCATCAGGCGCTGTTCGGCGGAGTCGACCATGAACAGTCCGCCGAACGACCAGAACGCCTGGCCGCCGAGGCTCGCCTCGGGCTCCTGGTCGAGCAGCAGGACCTTGCGCCCGGCCGCGGCGAGCTCGGCCGTGGCGACCAGCCCGGCCAGCCCGTGCCCCACGACGATGGCGTCCGCGTCCTGTGACGCTCCCGCGGCGAACGCCGGCACTGCCTGGGCGAGGGTCGCTGCCGCGAGCACCCCACCGGTGACGGTCAGCGCACGACGACGGGTGATCAGGCCCGGGGCGGGTGTGTTCTGCATGGGCTGCCTTCCGAGAGCGTTCAAGGGGGCGGGGGACGCGCACGGTGCTCTTGCGGCGGCAAGGTGTTACTGACGGTAGCTCAGGGCGGCCCCGCCCGACCAGACGCCTGCGAGCCGGTTGTCACCGGCCGCACCGCAGGGCTTCTCAGGCCCCCCGGACCCGACGCCACACGCCCGGGCCCACGCCGATCAGCACGGTCAGTGCGACCGCCGCCGCCACTCCCTCCCAGGGGCGCGGGAACAGCGAGCCGCCCAGGATGCCGATCAGTTGGTAGGTGCCGGCCCAGGCCAGGCACGCCGGCCCGTCGCCCCGGGCGAAGTCCCGGGGCGGCATCCGGGCCAGCAGGCAGGCCAGCATCACCGGAATGCGGCCCGCAGGGATCAGCCGCGACAGCGTGAGCACCGCGATGCCGTGATCGTCCAACTGTCGTTGGGCCTGCGCGAGCCGCTCCTCCGGCGCGCGCTCGCGGATCGCCGCCAGCCAGCGTGACCCGCTCCGCGAGCCCATGCCGCGCCTGCCGAGCCAGTAGAGCGCGAGGTCCCCGAGGAACGCCGCGAGCGCGGCGACGGCGAACACCAGCACCAGGGCGAACGGCGCCCTCTGGTGGAAGGCCACGACCGCCGCCGAACTGACCAGCGCCCCCGTCGGCACCACCGGAACGAGCGCGCCCAGCAGGACCAGCAGGAACAGGGTCGGATAGCCCACCGCCTGCTGCGTCGACTCGGTGGGGAGCACCGCACCGGTCACCGCGGCCAGGACCGTCACCGGACGACCGCCGGGCTGACGCTCTCGCCCTGGTCCAGGAGATGCACCGCCGCCTCGGGCGCGTGACGCGCGGCATGGCGCACGAACTCATGACCCGGCGCATGGAATTCATGGGGGCGCACGGCGTCCATGCCGATCGGCCAGTACGTGCCGTAGTGCACCGGAACCGCGCTGCGTGCCCCCAGCCGTTCCAGCGCCTGCGCGGCGCGCTCCGCGTCCAGATGCCCCGGCCCCAGGAACGGCCCCCAGCCGCCCACCGGAAGCAGCGCCACGTCGACGGGCCCGACCTCCTCGGCCATCGACGCGAACAGCCCGGTGTCGCCGGCGAAGTAGGTCCGCGCGGCTCCCTCGACGACGAACCCGAGGGCGGGGCAGCGGTGCGGCCCCAGCGGCAGCCGGCGTCCGTCGTGCCGCGCCGTGGTCACCCGGACGACCAGGTCACCGACCCGCACCCGGTCGCCGGGCACCACCTCGGTCAGCCGCAGCCGGTCCAGCCGGCGCAGGCCCGGCACCTGCCCCGGCGCGCCGCGCGGCACCAGCACCAGGGTGCCCGGAGCCAGGCGCGCCAGCGAGGGCACATGCAGATGGTCGGCGTGCAGATGCGAGATCAGGGCCACGTCGGCGACGGCGGCCCGGGCCGGCGGCACGGGTCCGCGCCGCCGGCGCAGATGCGCGAGACGGCGCGCGAACAGGGGGTCGGTCAGCACCCGGGTCCCGGAGTCCTCGACCGTGCAGGTGGCGTGACCCCACCAGGTGATCTCCACCGGCACCGCGATGCCCCTTTCGTGCGACTCCCCCCGAGCCTACGTGCAGGAGTAGGGTCAGCGGCGAAAGCCCGAGGTGAGGGGTACCCCCATGGGAGACGCGTACGGCGCCCCGGTCGCACACCGGCCCACCGCCGTCCCCGGCACGGTCCGGGTGGCGGCCATCGCCAGTCTGACGCCGCTGGAGGAACTCGACGCGGACCCCTTCCTCGTGGACTCCCGCAGCCAGCACGCGATGTGCGCGCACTGGGCGGCGGAGCGGGGGTACGTCGTCACACGCGAACTGCTGGTACGGGCCCTGCGCCCCGACCACAACGCCCTGTGGTCGGACGTGGAGGCGGGCCTGGTCGACCTGTTCGTCGCCCCGAGCAGGCGGGTGCTGGAGCGGGCCCTGTCCTCCGTGGACGAGTTCGTCGCGGAGTGCGCGCGGCGGGGCGTGCGCCTGGAGACCGTGGGCCGCGCGGAGCCGTCGTACGACGCCCGGATGAAGGCCTGTGTCCACCGCCGCCTGTCCATGCCGACCGCGGGCTACGACGGCCGGTGAGCCGCCGCCGCGGCGGCCGCCGACCCGCGCCGTTCGCCGTCCCGCGCCGTTGTGGCAGGGTGGGGCGGGTCGGGTCCTGAGGGATCGCGACGGCTGGGACGTGAGGTGAGCGGAGCGTGGGCGCAGGAGCGGACACGGAGGCAGGGACGGCGGCGGGGACAGCGGTGGGTACGGCGACGGGCGCGCGCCGTGATCGCTGGCGCGCACTGGTCAGCGGGGTGTGGCGGAGCGTCACCGTGTGGGTCGCGTCGACCGTCACCCTGCTCGCCCTCGCCGCGCTGCTGCCCGACTTCCGGCTGGAGTCCGCCGCCGGTGACAGCGTCACCCGGGTCGCGCTCACCGCCGCCGCGGGCGCCGGCGTCTTCGGCCTGCTGTCCTCGCTCGTCTGGCCCCAGCTCGTCAGGCTGCTGCTGCTCGTGCCCGCCTTCGTGCTCGGGCTGCTGGTCTTCTTCCTCAACGGCTCCCTGCTGCTGCTCGCCCTGCGGTTCAACCCCTCGGGGCGCGGCGAGGCCGCCCCCGAGACCGCGGTCGTGGTGGCCGCCGTGATGTCCGCGGTCGCCTCGGCCACCGGCGGCGCCCTCGCCGTACGGGACGACGACGCCTACCGCAGACGGCTGTACCGGCTCGCCGCCCGCCGCCGTGGCCGCGGCGCGTACCCGGCGGGAGCCGCCACCCCCGGCGCCCTGTTCATCCAGCTCGACGGCGTCGGCCACGACGTGCTGCGGACGGCGGTCGACAAGGGGCTCATGCCGACCGTCGCCGCCTGGCTCGGCCCCCGCGACGGCGACGGCCCCAGCCACCGGCTCCTCGCCTGGCGCACCGACTGGTCCAGCCAGACCGGAGCCAGCCAGCTCGGCATCCTGCACGGCTCCAACCACGACGTCCCGGCGTTCCGCTGGTACGAGAAGGACCGCCACGAGGTCATGGTCTGCAACCGGCCCTCCAGCGCCGCCGAACTCCAGCGCCGGGCGATCGAGCACACCGGTGACGGCGGCCTCCTGACCGTCGACGGCGCCAGCCGCGGCAACCTGTTCAGCGGCGGCGCCGACGAGGTCGCACTCGTCCTGTCCGTGTCCGTCCGCCGAGGCCGCGACAACAGGTCCCGGGCGGGCTACTTCGCGTACTTCAGCGACCCGGCGGGTGCCGTGCGGACCGCCCTGTCGTTCCTCGCGGAGGTCGGCCGCGAGATCACCCAGTCCACCCGGGCCCGCCTCGCCCGGCAGCGGCCCCGCGTCGGGCGCGGCGGCCTCTACCCCTTCGTCCGGGCCTTCGCGACCGTGGTCGAGCGGGACGTCGTCGTCGCCGCGGTGATCGGCGACATGCTCGCCGGACGCAACGCGGTGTACGCGGACCTGGTGGCCTACGACGAGGTCGCCCATCACTCCGGACCGCACAGCCGCGACGCCGAGGAGGTCCTCGGCCGGCTCGACCGCTCCCTCGCACTCCTCGAACACGCCGCCGCGCACGCCCCCCGCCCCTACCGGATCGTCGTCCTGTCCGACCACGGCCAGAGCCCCGGCGAGACGTTCCGGACCCGCCACGGCCAGAGCCTGGCCGACCTGGTGCGCACCGGGTGCGGACTCGCCGTGCCGCATCCCGCCGACGGCGCCGCCGCGCACGGCACGCGCGGGGAGAGCACCCGCAGCGGGACCGAGGCGCGCGCCGCGGTACGGGCCGCGCTGTGCCGTCCGGTGGAGGAGGACGGCACGGCACACCGACCCGTGCCCGGCCGCACGGAGCCGGTCGTCCTCGCGTCCGGCAACCTGGGACTGATCTCCTTCCCCGACGTGCCGCACCGGATGAGCAAGGAGGAGATCCACCGGCGCCACCCGGGGCTGCTGGCGACGCTCGCCGCCCATCCGGGCATCGGCTTCCTCCTCGTCCGCAGCGAGGAGCACGGCGGTGTCGTCCTGGGCACGGACGGCGAGCAGACCCCTCTCGCCCTGCTCGCGGACGAGCGGGGCCCCCTCACCGGTTTCGGTCCCGGCGCCGCCGACGCCGTACGCCGCACCCACTCCTTCCCGCGCACCGCCGACATCATGGTCAACTCCTGGCACGATCCGGCCACGGGCGAAGTCCTCGCGTTCGAGGAGCAGATCGGCTCGCACGGCGGACTCGGCGGTCCCCAGGGGCGGCCCTTCCTGCTGGCGCCGCTCGCGCTGTCCGACCCCACCGGTGACGGCGGTGAACTCGTCGGCGCCGAACGGCTCCACCAGGTCTTCCGCCGCTGGCTGCGCGAGTGCGACGGCCCTCAAGTGCCGCTGTCCGGACAGCGAACCGGCCGGGCGGACGAGGAGAGCGGCGAGCGCGCCGCCTGACGCGCGGGGCGCCATGTGATCGGATGGGGAGCGACGGAATCCGGCCCCGGCGACGGGACCACAGGAAAGGAAGAATCCGTGGCGACCACGCGCACCGCACACACCGCCTGGGAAGGCAACCTGCTCGACGGCACCGGAGTCGTGTCCTTCGACTCCTCCGGCATCACCCCGCAGCCGGTCACGTGGGCCTCGCGCTCCCGGGACGCGAACGGCAGGACCAGCCCGGAGGAACTGATCGCGGCCGCCCACTCCAGCTGCTTCTCCATGGCGCTGTCGCACGGCCTGGCCGGTGCCGGCACCCCGCCCACCAAGCTGGACACGAAGGCCGACGTCACCTTCCAGCCGGGCGAGGGCATCACGGGCATCCACCTCACCGTCGAGGGCACCGTTCCCGGCATCGACGAGGCGGCCTTCGTGGCCGCGGCCGAGGACGCCAAGAAGAACTGCCCGGTCAGCCAGGCCCTGACCGGCACCACCATCACGCTGGCGGCCAAGCTCGTCTGAGGCCCGGACGGCCACGGCGAGCACCACCGGTGCCGCACCCCGGTCCCCCGGGCCCCCGGGACGCTCCCCGGGCGCGGCACCGGTACCGCCCGGGCTCTCAGGGCTTGCGGGCGACTCCCGCGTACACCGTCACGATGCCTTTCTCCTGCAGCTCCACGTCCTCGGGGTCCGGCCGCCAGCCGCTGACCGGTATCACCCCGGGGCCCAGCAGCTCCAGGCCCTCGAAGAAGCGCGAGAACTCGGCGAGCGAGCGGGGGAAGAAGGGCGTACCGCTCTGCCGGAACAGGGCGGAGGCCTGCTGGACGGCCCCCGGGAGAAGGTCGGGCGTGACCTGTGACAGGACGAGGTGGCTGCCGGGCGCGAGCGCCTTCACATAGCGCGCGATCAGATCGTGGGCCTCGTCGCCCAGGTAGTGGGTGAGCGCCACCAGCGACAGCGCGACCGGCTGCCCGAAGTCCAGGGAAGCGGCGGCGCGGGCGAGAATGACGTCCGGTTCGCGGACGTCACCGTGGACGTACTCGGTGGTGCCCTCCGCGGTGCCGCGCAGCAGGGCCTGGGCGTGCCGCAGCACGATCGGGTCGTTGTCGGCGTACACCACGCGGGCCTCGGGTGCGACGCTCTGCGCGACCTGGTGCAGGTTGGGCTCGGTGGGGATGCCGGTGCCTATGTCGAGGAACTGGCGCACCCCCGCCCGCGCCAGGGCCCGGGTCGCCCGGTGCATGAACCGCCGGTTGGCGCGGGCCCCGCGCCGCACGCTCGGGTCGACCGCGAGGATCTTCTGGCCCAGTTCCTCGTCCACCGGGTAGTTGTCCTTGCCGCCGAGCCACCAGTCGTAGACCCGCGCGGGGTGGGGCCGGCTGGTGTCGAGGTGGGGGAGCGGCGTCTCGGGGCCGGGCGTCATGCGGTTGCTCCTCGGATCGGTGCGGGGTCGGATAAGGGTCAGCAGCTGTCACGGAACCGCTGGAGGATCTCCCGGGTCCGCTGGACGGAGGCCGCCTTGGCGGCCATGTGGTCCAGCACCTCCAGATGCAGGGCCACCTCGGAGCGCGCGTCCAGGTACAGGGCGCCGGTCAGGTACTCGCTGTACACCATGTCCGGCAGTTCGGGCGCGCCGAAACGGAACAGCACGAAGGGCGTGTACGTCCCCGGGTGCGGGCCGGAGGCGAACTCGGCGATCTGCAGGGTGATCCGCGTGTTCTCCATGGCGTCGAGCAGCCGCTCCACCTGCCGGCGCATCACCCCGGGACGGGTGGACGCCGGGCGGCGCAGCACCGTCTCGTCCATGATGACCCAGAACCGCGGGGCGTCCTGACGGTCCAGCAGTTCCTGCCGTGCCATACGCAGCGACACATGCCGCTCGATGTCCTGGGGGCGGACCTGCCCCACGGTGCCGGCCTCCAGCACGGCACGCGCGTAGTCCTCGGTCTGCAACAGCCCCGGCACGAAGTGCGGTTCGTACGAGCGGATCAACGACGCGGCGCCCTCGAGGCTGACGTGCAGGGAGAACCAGTCGGGCAGCACGTCGTGATAACGCTGCCACCAGCCGGGCTGGTTGGCCTCCTCCGCGAGGCGCACGAAGGAGGCGATCTCCTTCTCCGGGACGCCGTAGGTGGCGAGCAGCACCTGCACGTACGGGATCTTCAGGGCCACTTCGGCCATCTCCATGCGGCGCACGGTCGCCGTGGCGACCCGCAGTACCTGGGCCGCCTGCTCGCGCTTGAGCCCGGCCGCCTCCCGCAACTCGGCCAGCCGCCGCCCCAGAACCACCTGCCCCACGGTGGGCGCGGCCCGACGCTCACTCACGCCACGCCTCCCCTGCGTGTCGAAGGAGTCGACGACCGGTGGTCGAGGACTGGGGGCAGTCTGGCATGTTCGAACGAAAGTCTCAGGGCGTTGGCCGGACTGGTGAGGCCGATGTGCCTGATGAGGCTGATGTGACGTCAGGATCGCGTCGAATGCGGAGTCGAATGCAGATACGCGGCCGTCGCGGGGTCCGCGGGAAGGAACGTCTCGATGGCCAGCTCGGCGACCGTCACATCCATCGGGGTGTTGAAGGTCGAGATGGACGAGAGGAAGGACAGCACCCGCCCGTCGTGTTCGATCCGCATCGGGAGCGCGAAGTACGGGACGGACGAAGCCTGTTCGTCCTCACCGCCCGCCCTGTCCGGCACCGGATACGCCGCCACCTCCTCGTGCAGCGCGCGGAGCGCGTCCGAGCGCTGCAGCGCGATCTGCCGCTCCATCTGAGCCAGCAGGTGTCCGCGCCAGGCGCGCAGATTGAGGATGCGTGGCGCCAGGCCCTCGGGGTGCAGGGTCAACCGCATCGCGTTCAGCGGCGGGGCCAGCAGCCGCCGAGGGACGCCTTCCAGGAGCATCGCGATGCCCTGGTTGGCCGCCACCACGTCGTACGTCGCGTTCACCACCAGGGCCGGAAACGGCTCGTAGGCGCGGATCAGTCGTTCGACTCCCGCCCGCAGTGCCTGGATCGACGGGTCGTCCAGGGGGGTCTCGGGGTAGTGCGGGGCGTAACCGGCCGCCAGCAGCAGCGCGTTGCGCTCCCGCACCGGAACGTCCAGGTGCTCGGCGAGCCGCAGGACCATCTCCTCACTGGGGCGTGAGCGGCCCGTCTCGACAAAGCTGATGTGCCGCGCCGACGAGCCGGCGCGCAGCGCCAACTCCAGCTGGCTGACCCGCCGCCGGACCCGCCAGCCGCGCAGCAGCGGGCCCACGCCCTGGTCGGAGGGGATCGGTGCGGAGACGGGCACAGCCGCCTGGGCGGTGGTCATACCGAGACCGTAATCGAGGAACGGGGCGAGCACGGAGCGGGCGGGGCGCGCGGCCGTACGGCGGCGTGGCGCGGGCATGCGTCACGGGGGCCCGCGCCGGGGATGTGACAGGGTGTGGGCCGAACCCCACGGCATATGGAAGGAGCCAGGTCATGAGTGTCGAGCCACTGTCGAACAAGGAGATCGAGGACCGGCTGGCGGAGCTGCCCGGCTGGTCGCTGCAGGGCGACCGGATCGCGCGCTCCTTCTCGCTCCGCTCCCACTTCGCGGCGACCGCGATGGTCGTGCACATCGCCCAGGTGCAGGAGGAACTGGACCACCACTCCGACCTCACTCTCGGCTACCACACCGTGTCCCTCACCATCAACACGCACAGCGTGGGCGGAGCGGTCACCGCACTCGACTTCGACCTGGCCCGCCGGGTGGAGGAGCTGGCGCCCGCGCACGGCGCGCACTGAAGGGGGTGCGCAGGGCCGACGCCGCCCCGCCGTTTTGCTGTGACGGCAACAGAGCTTGCTCCGCCGGGGCGCGTCGGCGCAGGGTGACCGCATCGGATCGGACCGGGCCCGAGCGGGTCGGGGAGAAGGGGCGGATCACCATGACGCACGAGCTGCATCAGCACGGTCACCAGGAGCAGCACGGCCATCACGGCCATCACGGCCCCGGTGGTACCGACATCGACTGGGCCGTGATGGCCCCGATGCTGGAGACCAACGCGGAGCTGTCCACCCCCTTGTACCGGCAGGTCATGGAGTGGCTCGCGGACCGGTCGCCGCGGCCCGGTGTCATCGTGGACATGGGCAGCGGGCCGGGAGTGGTCTCCTGCCTCTTCGCCGAGGCGTTCCCGGGCGCGCGGGTCGTCGCGATGGACGGCTCCGAGCCCCTGCTGGAGCGCGCCACCGCCCGTGCCGCCCGGCTCGGGTTCGCGGACCGCTTCGACACGATCGCCGGTGAACTGCCGGGCGCGCTGGACGCGCTGGAGGGGCCCGCCGATCTGATGTGGGCCTCCAACAGCCTGCACCACCTCGGTGACCAGCGTGCGGCCCTCGCCGCGTTCGCCGCGCGCCTGGCGCCCGGTGGCACGCTGGCCCTGCTGGAGGGCGGGCTGCCCCCACGGTTCCTGCCGCGGGACATCGGCATCGGGCGCCCCGGGCTCCAGACGCGGCTGGACGCGGTGGAGTCGCAGTGGTTCGCACGGATGCGGGACGAGCTGTCCGACGCCGTCGCCGAGACCGAGGACTGGCCCGCACTGCTGTCCGGTGCCGGTCTGAAGCACACCGGCACCCGCAGCTTCCTGCTCGACCTGCCCGCCCCGGTCACGGACCAGGCCCGCACCTTCGCGGCCGACACCCTGACCCGGCTGCGCGAGGCGCTCACCGAAGGTCTCGACCCCGAGGACCTCGCCACCCTGGACCGTCTCCTGGACCCCGAGGACGCGGCGAGCGTGTACCGGCGCGCCGACCTGTTCGTCCTGAGGGCCCACACGGTCTACACGGCGATCCGCCCCGCCTGAGCCTCCGGGCGCCGGACCTCCCGACGCGTTCCCGCGTCCCGTACCGAACCGGCCCGCGCTCGTGAATCGGGCCACCGATCGGTGCCCCGTCGCCGGCAGCGGTCGGCACGGGGGCGCCGGGCCGGCCGACACCGCCGGTCGGCCGCGCCCGGCGCTGTGGCCCGGCCGGTGTCCCCGGGATGCCTCCGGCCGCCGCCGCCGTCCGGTTCGGCCCGGTCCGCTGCCACGGACTGCTCCCCGCATGCCGGCCGCCCACGCTCCTGGGCGGCAGTACCCGCCCGAGTGGCCGGTGGGGCGCCCGCGCCGCCGACGGGGACACCGGGCTCCTGGTCCCGGTCACCCGCCGTCGCGTGCGACGGACTTACGTCCCCACCGCACGCGACGGGTCCGCCCGGGCCGGGCGCGGGACGTCAGCCCATGTCGAACGTCGCCGGGTCCGGGCCCAGGCGCCGGTCCTCGTTCAGCGCGCTGATGGCCGCCAGATCCTCGGTGTCCAACGAGAAGTCGTAGACCTCGATGTTCTCCCTGATCCGGGACGGGGTCACGGACTTGGGGATCACGACGTTGCCGAGCTGGATGTGCCAGCGCAGCACGATCTGCGCCGGGGTCCGGTTGTGCTTCTGCGCGATGGCGACGACGGCGGGGACGTCGAGCAGGCCCTTGCCCTGACCGAGCGGCGACCAGGCCTCGGTCCTGATGCCCTGCTCGGCGTGGTACGCGCGTGCCGCGTTCTGCTGGAAGTGCGGGTGCAGTTCGACCTGGTCGACCGCCGGGACGACGGAGGTCTGCTCGAGCAGCGCGGCCAGGTGCTCCGGCTCGAAGTTGGAGACGCCGATCGCCCGCGCGCGCCCCTCCTCGTAGATCTTCTCCAGAGCCTTGTACGTCTCCACGAACGTGTCCCGTGAGGGAAGCGGCCAGTGGATCAGGTACAGGTCCACATGGTCCAGGCCGAGCTTGTCCAGGGACAGGTCGAAGGCGCGCAGCGCGGCGTCGAACCCGTGGTCGCTGTTCCAGAGCTTGGTGGTGACGAAGAGTTCCTCGCGCGGGATGCCGGAGGCGGCCACCGCCCTGCCGACACCCTCTTCGTTGCCGTAGATCGCGGCCGTGTCGACGCTGCGGTACCCGGCTTCCAGCGCGGTGGCGACCGCGCTCTGGGCCTCGTCGTCCGGCACCTGCCAGACACCGAAGCCCAGCTGGGGCATGGCGACACCGTTGTTCAGGATGATCGGGGGGACCTTGCTGCTCACGTGCTGATGACCCTTCGGTCGTCGGTGGTGCTGACTCTGACTCTCACAGCCATGGTCATCGATCGGGGAACGGCGCGCACGTCCGACCTGCCGACACGCCGGGCGGGGCAGGGTGGTACCGAGGGGATCACGCCCGGTACAGCGCGTCCACCTCGTTCGCGTACGCGTTCTCGATCGCCTTGCGCTTCAGCTTCAGCGACGGTGTGAGCAGCCCGTGCTCCTCGGTGAACTGGTGCGCCAGGATGCGGAAGGTCCGGATCGACTCGGCCTGGGAGACCAGCGTGTTCGCGGCGACCACGGCGCGCCGCACCTCGGTCTCCAGATCCGCGTCCCGCACCAGCTGCGCGGGAGACATCCTCACCTTGCCGCGCATCTGGAGCCAGTGGTCGACGGCCTCCGTGTCGAGGGTGACGAGGGCGGCGATGTAGGGCCGGTCGTTGCCCACGACCACGCACTGGGCGACGAGCGGATGTTCCCGGACCCGCTCCTCCAGCACCCCGGGCGAGACGCTCTTGCCGCCCGAGGTCACCAGGATCTCCTTCTTGCGCCCGGTGATGGTCAGATAGCCGTCCTCGTCGAGGGTGCCCAGGTCTCCGGTGGCCAGCCACCCGTCGTGCAGGGTGCTGTCCGTGGCCTTGGGGTTGTTGAGGTAGCCCTGGAAGACATGGCCGCCGTGCAGCCACACCTCGCCGTCGTCGGCGATGTGCACGGAGGTGCCCGGGATGGGCTGGCCCACGGTGCCGTACCGGGTGCGCTCGGGCGGGTTCGCGGTCGCCGCGGCCGTCGACTCCGTCAGCCCGTAGCCCTCGTAGATGTGGATGCCGGCGCCCGCGAAGAACAGCCCCAGGCGCCGGTCCATGGCCGAGCCGCCGGACATGGCGTGCCGCACCCGGCCGCCCATCGCGGCGCGGATCTTGGTGTAGACGACCTTGTCGAAGAACTGGTGCTGCATGCGCAGACTCGCCGTCGGCCCCGGCCCGGTGCCCCACGCCTTCGCCTCCATCGCGTCGGCGTACTTCACGGCGATCTCGACCGCCTTCTCGAAGGGGCCCGAGCGGCCCTCCTTCTCGGCCTTGCGGCGGGCCGCGTTGAAGACCTTCTCGAAGATGTACGGCACGGCGAGGAAGAACGTCGGCTTGAACGAGGCCAGGTCGGGCAGCAGAGCCGCCGCGTTCAGCTGGGGCTGGTGGCCGAACTTGACCTTCCCCCGGACCGCCGCGACCTGCACCATCCGCCCGAAGACGTGGGCCAGCGGCAGGAACAGCAGGGTGGTCGCCCTGTCGTCCCTCTTGGAGTGGAAGACCGGTTCCCAGCGCTCCAGCATCGTGTCGGCCTCGAACATGAAGTTGCCGTGCGTCAGGACGCAGCCCTTGGGGCGGCCGGTGGTGCCGGAGGTGTAGATCACCGTGGCCGTCGAGTCGGGCGTGACCGCCTGCCGGTGCCGGTGCACCACCTCGTCCTCGATGTGCCCGCCGGCGTCGTAGAGCTCCTGGAGGGCGCCCGCGTCCAGCTGCCACAGGCGACGCAGCTGGGGCAGCCGGTCGATGACGGTGGCGATCGTCATCGCGTGGTCCTCGTGCTCCACCACCGCGGCCGAGACCTGGGCGTCGTGCAGCATCCAGAAGACCTGCTCGGCGGAGGAGGTGGGGTAGACGGGCACCACGTGGGCGCCGATCGTCCAGAGCGCGAAGTCGAAGAGGGTCCACTCGTAGCGCGTACGGCACATGATCGCGACCCGGTCGGCGAACCGGACGCCCTGGGCGAGCAGGCCCTTGGCGAGAGCCAGTACCTCGTCGCGGAACTCGGCGGCGGTCACGTCACGCCAGTTCCCGTCCTCGTCCTTGCGTCCGAGGGCGACTCGTAGCGGATCCTCCTGGGCATGGTCGTGGACGACATCGGCCAGACCGCCCACCGGTGGCGCCGACGCCAATGGAGGGTTGGTGAACTCGCGCAATCCCCGGCTCCTTGTGGCGCTCCGCACAGCGCCGTGAAAGCTACCCCACCGCAGGGCCGGGCGGGAGGGGGTGAAATCCTCGGTACTCCCCGTAAACGCCCAGGTCAGTAGCGGAAAATTGGTGCATGTCGGGCGCTTTGGGGCAGGATTCGCTACGGGAGCGTAGGTTGCGAGCCTGCAATCTCCACGGAATCTGTACGGGGCGCTTACCGGGGGTGGGCAACCTACCGGCAGGTAGCGTCATCCGGGTGCGCGGCTCGGGGCTCCGGAGTGTTCCGTACCTGGCCGGCTCGGGGAGCATGCGGGGCGCACAGGGGTGCAGCGGGGGCGTACCAGGGGGCGCGCAGGATGCGCGCCAGCCGCACCCGGGGCCCGACGCGGCACCGCCGTCGGCTCCGTGTCGCCGTCTCCGTCAGCCCCGGGTCGCCGTCTCCGTCACCGCCGCCGGCGCCGTGGGCGTCCGAGGGGTCCGCGGCGACCGCACCAGGACCAGCACCAGGGCGCCCGCCACGACCCCGGCCACCCCCGCGGCGCCCAGCGCCGCGTCCAGGCCCGAGGCGAAGGCGCCGCGCAACGCCTGCTCGGAGAACCCGGGGCGCAGCGCCCTCGCGCCACCACCGGCCAGCGTGTGCGCCGCCTCCGACGGCAGTGTGTCGCGCATCCGGGTGGTCAGTACGGTGCCGAAGGCGGCCACCCCGAGCGCGTACCCGAGCTGGCGTACGGTGTTCGCGGCGCCGCCCGCCATGCCCGCCCGCTCCGGAGGCACCGAGGTCAGGGCCGCGCCGGCGACCGTGGGGGACACGAATCCGGTTCCGATGCCCACCAGGACCAGCCCCGGGACCAGCGCGGTCCAGTCGCTGCCCGCCGTCAGCACCGCCTCGCAGAAGCAGCCCGAGCCGATCAGCAGCAGCCCGCCGCCGACGGTCAGCCGCGCCGGCGCCCCGTGCAGCAGGCGACCGACCAGGACCGCGACCAGCATGGCGGCGGCCGTCAACGGCAGCAGGGTGAGCCCGCCGTGCACCGGGCTCATGCCCAGCACGGTCTGCGTCCAGATCGACAGGTACGGCGTCACCCCGAACGCCACACCGCTGAAGGCGAGGGCTCCCGCCATCACGCCCACGAACGCCCGCTCCCTCAGCAGGGACAGGTCCAGCAGCGGGTGCTCCGCCCGGCGCTCCACCAGCACGAAGCAGATCAGCGTCAGCGCCGCCGCCATGAACGCGGCCAGCGTGCGCGTCGACGTCCAGCCGTCCTTCCCGGCGTGCACCACGGCGTAGGTCGCGGCTCCGGCGAAGCACGCGAAGTAGAAGGTGCCCGCCCAGTCGATCCGCAGCGCGTGCGGCCCGCGCGACTCGGGCACCTTCCGCAGGGTCAGCCACACCGACACGACACTGACCGGAAGATTGACGAAGAAGATCCACCGCCAGCCGGGGCCCTCGGTCAGCACGCCGCCGAGCACCGGGCCGACCGCTGCCGCCCCACCGCTGACCGCGCCCCACACGCCCAGCGCCGTCGACCGCTGCCGCCCCTGGTAGACCGAGCCCAGCAGGGGCAGCGTGGTCGCGAACATCGCCGCCGCCCCGACACCCTGCAACCCCCGGGCGACCACCAGCGCGCCGGGCCCCGAGGAGAGCCCGCACAGCAGGGAGGCCAGCGCGAACAGCACCACGCCGGTGACATGGACGCGGCGCCGCCCCAGCACGTCGGCGGCCGCGCCGGCGCCGAGCAGCAGCGCCGCCAGCGCGAGCGCGTACCCGTCGACCACCCACTGCAACTGGCTCAGCGACGCCTGAGACTCCCGGGCCATGTCCGGCAGCGCGACGACCACGATCGTCACGTCCAGCAGCAACATGAACGTGCCCAGGCACACCGCTGCGAGAGGACCCCATGTACGCATCGCCCGATCGTGACACGGAGTCAGAACCCCACCTCCCCGACACGCGAACCCGGGCCCGCGCGATGCACGCTCCGGGAGGCACGGGGCACCGCCGATGGGTGAAGACCGGAACCCGAGCCGCGCCCGACCGTCGCCTGGAGGCCTGGAGGGCGAGGGCCCGGGGCGGCGGTGGCATGCCCGCCGGGACCGCCGGGACCGCGCCGGGACCGTCCGACGGGCGCCGGGACCTCCGACGGCGGCGGCTCAGTGGCGGTGCAGGCGGTCCCCGCTGGCCAGGATCGCCGCCGCCAGGGCCCGGCCCGCACTCCGTGCCCGGCCCGGCCGGTGTCCGTGCACCAGGACGAAGTCGATCTCACCCAGCTCGGGCAGGCCCGCCCGCTCCGGAACGCGCACCAGCCCCGGCGGCACCAGCCCACGGGAGTGCGCCATCACACCCAGCCCCGCCCGGGCCGCGGCGATCAGACCGTTCAGACTCCCGCTCGTGCACGCGATGCGCCACGGGCGGCCCTGCTCCTCCAGGGCCTCCAAGGCACGGGCGCGGGTGATGCCCGGCGGGGGATAGACGATCAGCGGCACGGGCCGCTCCGGATCCAGGCGCAACCGCTCCGCGCCGATCCACACCAGCCTGTCGCGCCAGACCAGCTCGCCGCGCGGGTCCTCGGTCCGCCGCTTGGCCAGCACCAGATCGAGCCGGCCCGCCGTGAGCAGCTCGTGCAGCGTGCCCGACAGCTCGACCGTCAGCTCCAGATCCACGTCCGGATGGTCGTACCGGAACGCCTCCAGGATCTCCGGCAACCGGGTCAGCACGAAGTCCTCCGAGGCGCCGAACCGCAGTCGCCCACGTGGCCGCGCCCCGCTGAAGTGCGCCGTCGCCTGCTCGTGCACCTCCAGGAGCCGCCGCGCGAAGCCGAGCATCGCCTCCCCGTCCTCCGTCAGCTCCACGGAGTGGGTGTCCCGGGTGAACAGCTGCCGACCTGTCGCGTCCTCCAGCCGCCGCACATGCTGGCTCACGGTCGACTGACGCAGACCCAGCCGTCGCGCGGCCTGGGTGAAGCTCAGCGTCTGGGCCACCGCGAGGAACGTCCGCAGCTGCGAGGGGTCGTACACGGAGCCAGGCTATCGCGGACCATGATGACAGTAAGAATGGTGTGCGGGATTCCCGATGGCCCGCCCCGGGGGAGACGATGGGCTGGTAAGACCGCACGCACACGAGAACGACGTAGTGGAGCACCGTGACACGCCCGCACTGGCCGCGCTGGATGCCCGTGGACCCGTACATCCTCCTGCTGCTGGGGACCGTCGGGCTCGCGGCCCTGCTCCCGGCACGCGGCACGGCCGCCGACGTGGCGTCGGGCGCCTCCACGGCGGCGATCGCCTTCCTCTTCTTCCTGTACGGGGCCCGCCTGTCCACCCATGAGGCGCTGGCGGGCCTGCGGCACTGGCGGCTCCACACCACGGTCCTGGCCTGCACGTTCGTGATCTTCCCGCTCCTCGGACTGGCCGCGCGAGGCCTGGTGCCCGTCCTGCTCACGCACAACCTCGCCACGGGCCTCCTCTTCCTCACCCTCGTCCCCTCCACCATCCAGTCCTCCATCGCCTTCACCTCCATCGCACGCGGCAACGTCCCCGCGGCGATCTGCGCCGGCTCCTTCTCCTCCCTCGCCGGAATCGTCCTCACCCCCCTGCTCGCGGCGCTGCTGCTCGGCAGCGGTGGCGGCGGCTTCTCCGCCGACTCGATCGTCAAGATCGTGCTGCAACTGCTGGTGCCGTTCCTGGCGGGACAGCTGCTGCGACGCTGGATCGGGGGGTTCGTCACGCGGCACAGGAAGGTGCTCGGGCTGGTCGACCGCGGCTCGATCCTGCTGGTCGTCTACAGCGCCTTCAGCGAGGGCATGGTGCAGGGCATCTGGCACCAGGTGAGCCCGCTGAGGCTGGGCGGCCTGGTCGTCGTGGAAGCGGCACTGCTCGCCGTGATGCTCGCCCTGACCTGGTACGGCGGCCGGGCGCTGGGCTTCGGCCGCGAGGACCGCATCGCGATCCAGTTCGCCGGCTCCAAGAAGTCCCTCGCCTCCGGGCTGCCCATGGCGAGCGTGCTGTTCGGGGCGCACGCCTCCCTGGCGGTGCTGCCGCTCATGCTCTTCCACCAGATGCAGTTGATGGTCTGCGCGGTGATCGCCAAACGCCGCGCGCACGACGCACGGCAGCGCGACGAGGTCCGCCGCGGCCGGCTGACGGGAGACAACGTCCCCTCGTGACCGTCGGTCGCGCCCCGTCAGCCCAGGGCGGTCGCTGTCAGCCCCGGGCGGTCGCCGCGCTCAGCGCGACGCGTTCCTCGCCCGCGTAGATGTTCATGGAGCTGCCCCGCAGGAAGCCCACCAGGGTCAGGCCGGACTCCGCGGCCAGGTCCACGGCCAGTGACGAGGGTGCCGAGACCGCGGCCAGCAGCGGAATGCCCGCCATCACGGCCTTCTGCGCCAACTCGAAGGAGGCCCGGCCCGAGACCAGCAGCAGGGCGCGCGACAGCGGCAGCGCACCGCTCTGCAGCGCGCGCCCGACCAGCTTGTCGACCGCGTTGTGCCGGCCCACGTCCTCACGGATGTCGAGCAGTTCGCCGTCCTCGCTGAACAGGGCCGCCGCGTGCAGGCCACCGGTGCGGTCGAAGACGCGCTGCGCCGCCCGCAGCCGGTCGGGGAGGCTCGCGAGCAGTTCGGGACTCACCCGCACCGGGGGAGTGTCGGCGATGGGCAGGCGGGCGGTGGTGCGGACCGCGTCCAGACTGGCCTTGCCGCACAGGCCGCACGACGAGGTGGTGTAGACGTTGCGCTCAAGGGTGATGTCCGGGATCACCACGTCCGGCGCGGTCGTCACGTCCACGACGTTGTACGTGTTCGACCCGTCGGCCGTCGCGCCCGCGCAGTAGACGATGTTCCGCAGGTCCTCGGCCCGGGCGAGCACCCCCTCGCTGACGAGGAACCCGACGGCGAGCGCGAAGTCGTCGCCGGGCGTGCGCATGGTGATCGCCAGTGGTTTGCCGTTGAGCCTGATCTCCATCGGCTCTTCCGCGACAAGGGTGTCCGGCCGGGTGGAGACCGCCCCGTCCCGGATGCGGATCACCTTGCGTCGTTCCGTGACTCGTCCCATGTTCCGATCTGCCCCGCCTCGACGTCCCGATGCCCTGGCCCTCATTGTCCTCCACGTCCACCACGGGTGGAGTCGAACCGGCATGCGAGAGGTCGTCGGGTGTCCGAGGATCTGCGGGAAGCCGACAATACGGGCGCCCCTTTCCTGTCGCTTCACCTGCCGTGCTACCCGCGAGTCACTGTTCACACTGGTGAACCAGGCTCCGCACGGCACCGAGGGGGACCCACCATGCACGGCTCGCGCATCGCCGCCGTCGGCCACTACCAACCCGCCAAGGTTCTCACCAACGAGGACCTGGCGGGCATGGTCGACACCAGCGACGAGTGGATCATCTCGCGGGTGGGCATCCGCACCCGCCACATCGCGGGTGCGGACGAGCCCGTGGACGAGCTGGCCGCGCACGCCGCGGCCAAGGCGTTGGCGTCGGCGGGCCTGGCACCCGGCGCGATCGACCTCGTCGTGGTCGCCACCTCCACGGCCATCGACCGCTCCCCGAACACCGCCGCCCGGGTCGCCGCCCGACTCGGTATCCCGTCACCGGCGGCGATGGACGTCAACGTGGTCTGCGCCGGCTTCACCCACGCGCTGGCCACGGCCGACCACGCCGTACGCGCGGGCGCGGCCACGCGGGCCCTCGTCGTCGGCGCCGACAAGATGTCCGACGTGACCGACTGGAGCGACCGCACGACATGCGTCCTGGTCGGCGACGGTGCCGGGGCCGCGGTCGTCGAGGCCTGCCCGCCGGGGGAGGAGCCCGGGATCGGGCCGGTGCTGTGGGGTTCGGTCCCCGAGATGGGCCACGCGGTACGCATCGAGGGCACGCCCGCGCGGTTCGCCCAGGAGGGGCAGAGCGTCTACCGGTGGGCGACCACCCGGCTGCCCCCCATCGCCCGACAGGTCTGCGAACGGGCCGGCACCGCGCCGGAGGACCTCGCGGCCGTCGTCCTGCACCAGGCCAATCTACGGATCATCGAGCCGCTCGCCGAGAAGCTGGGCGCGGTGAACGCGGTCGTCGCCCGCGATGTCGCGGAGTCGGGGAACACCTCGGCGGCGAGCATCCCGCTGGCATGGTCGAAGCTCGTGGAGCGCGGCGAGATCACCGGCGGCGACCGGGTGCTCCTCTTCGGCTTCGGCGGAAACCTGTCGTACGCGGGCCAGGTCGTACGCTGCCCGTAGCCGCCCCGGCGAGGCCGGCCGCCGGACGGAAACGCAGGTGAAAGCCACTCCGAAAGCTTGGTATTGTTGTCGTGTCGCCGCGGGGAAGATCCCGGCCAGGCGGCACACCTGGTCCGGGTGGCGGAATGGCAGACGCGCTAGCTTGAGGTGCTAGTGCCCTTTATCGGGCGTGGGGGTTCAAGTCCCCCCTCGGACACCAGCTGAGACCCCACGTCACGTGGGGTTTTCTGCGTTCCAGGACTGCTTCCGCGCTCCGTCCTGGGGTAGCCCGGCGAGTGATCGTTCGTGACTTTGCTGTGCCTCCCGTCGTGGATATGGAGGTCATCGGACAGGTGCAGACGGTTACGCATGGTGCGCCACCGAGCCGACACGTTCTCGGGGGTCCTGTCGGCCGCCTGCCTCGCCCCGGTAGAGCTTGAAGCCGTCCCGGGCGGAAACCAGATCATGATCGACCCAGGCGGAGCCGAGACGTGCCCGCTCGGCGTCCTGGCGCTGCTTCTGCCAGTTCAGCATTCGAGCGATTCGGGGAACAGGTCACCACTGCCAGGGACAGATACGAGGGGCGTTCCAGGTAGAAGCCGTACGACACGTCACCACCCGAGCGCAGTTGTTCGGCAGCACTGTTCACCAGCCGCGCCAGACGGGTCGTGTCGCGCTCCCTCTCGGAAGCGAACCGGGGCGCGTACTCGGCCAGCCGCTCACCGAGCCATGATGCGGCCTCCTTCGCCTCGCCCCATGTGCCACGCAGGAGGGAACGGGGCTTGATGAGCCAGTACGCCGTTTCCAGGGGCGGGCAGGTCGACGGTCGGGAACTCTGCCGCCACCTCGCGGTACCGCTGGATCAGCTCCGGTCTGCTTCCGGCAGGGGGACGCTCAGGATGCGGGGGCCGTCGCAGCGCCTCCTGGTCGAAGCGCGCCTTCAGGCCGGTCCATCGCACTCGCCGGACGGCTACGCCACGAGCGACCGCGTCACGCACTGCGTCATGCCAGCCGCCCCACCATGCCGACCGGTCCTCGGGGTCGAATCGCTTCCCCTGTTGCCACGCGATGAACTCCGGGTCATCCAGCATGTAGCCATCGCGCAACTCAAGGTGGACCGCTGAACGCTGAGCTTTTGCCAGGCGCTACGCGCTGGTGGTTGCACTTGCTGTCTCTCCGTTGTCGACGTCCGGATGGGGGATGTACTGACGCATGACCGCAGGGAGCCTGACGATCGTCTCGTGGTCCGGGACGTCGGTGGAGTGGCCAGGGATCGGACCAATCTTCTGGCACACCTTCACTTCCTCCTCAGCCGCTTTGTACGACTGGATCAGAAGGTCTCCCGTCTCCTCGTGAAGCCAGATCGTCGGAGATTCGTCGGTCGGCGTGTCAGGGATGATGCCCAGGAACTTTAGGGTCGCGGTCACTCCCGCTGTGGAGTGGGTTGCATCAACGTGCACGAGCGTCACGCTTCCGGCTGATCAACGCAAGAGGGCATGCGGGATGGTCGACGTGCAGACGGTTGGACGGATCTGATGTATTTCCGCCCAGGGTTCCACGGGCAGTTCCAGTGCCACCTCACCACTATTGCTGAGTAGCAGTCGCGCCGTTCTGCTGGTGATCATTCCCGGCACCCCTCCTCGCCTCCACGGACGATCCCCCGTGTAACCGCAGGCCGTACGGTCCCTCGCGTCACACGCGAGTCGACGCGGCAGCCCGAGTTGTCCAACAGCCCTACTGGGAAAGAACGTTCTTCGATGCCGCCGACCTTTCGGACAGCTTCTTCAGGGTGAGGAGTTGCTTGCGCATCATGATGAGATCACCCCAGGCGAGCAGCCGGCGGCGTAGCCTGCGGCTTGTCGTTGCCCCGGCCTCGGCGACGACCTTGACGACCAGACGAGAGCCCGCGTCCTGCGGGCGCAGGGTGTAGCTCACGGCCATGTGACCGTGCCGCCTCGCGAGCGCTTCGGGGAGCACGCCGGTGATGTGCTCGTCGGTCGTGAAGTCGGCGATCTCGAAGACGAGGAACGGCTGTCCGACCGACAGGGCCGGCGTGGTGGGAAGCAGCGTGTGCGGGCTCTTGCGGCCTCTGAAGTCGATCCAGTCGTAGCTGTACGGAGCGATGGTCAGCTGGCGGAGCCATGGGAAGACGAGGCCGGGCGGGGCCGCGATGTCGACTGCCCGTGTCCAGCCCTCGGAACGTACCGCTACGAGCGGGTCACACGGATACGGCGCATCCCGTTCCGCCCGTGTGGCGCCCCAGACCCTTCCGCTCACGTCCATGCCGGGACCCTACCGTCTGCCGCTGATCGCAGACGGGCGGCGGCGCGACACGTCACGGCCTCGCCGTGGTCCCCGGTGAGGCCGGCGCCGACCTGGCCAGGCGTGCGAGTCAGCGGGCGATCGAGATCGCGAAGGGTGTGAATCCGTTGGATCGGATCATGTGCGGCACGAACAGGATCGCGGCTTCCGTGGCGCGTGCGGTCCGGATCCCGCCGAGGTCGGTGATCCACTCCTCGTGCCAGCCGAGGTCGGTGAGCAGTGCGTGGACGGTCTGTTTGGCCTGGGGGTCCTCCCCGGAGAGGAAGGCGGTCGGTGTCTGGGCCAGCGTGGCCGGTGCGGTCATCACCGGGAAGAGCATGGTGTTGAGTGTCTTGACGACGTGGGTGTCGGGGAGGGCTTCCTGGAGTTGTTCGGCGAGGCTCGAGCCGGGGTAGATCAGGTCGGCGGGTAGTCCGTCCGGTCCGTCGAGGGTGGCGTTGGAGACGTCGACGAGGATCGTGTCGGACAGTTCGGCGCGCAGGGCGGTGAGGCGTTCCAGTGAGCCGGCGCCCGGGGTGGCGTTGATGACGATCCGGGCGCTCCGTGCGGCGTCGGCGGCGGCGCCTGGTGTGCGGTCCGCGACGGTCACCTCGTGTCCGGCCCGGGTGAGGGCGGTGGCCAGGTTGCCGCCGACGCGGCCGTTCCCGAGGACTGCGATCGTGGTCATGGTGATGTGCTCCTTGCCTGGCTGTGGCTGTGGCTGTGGGTGTGGGTCGTGTCCGTGTTCGTGCTGCGTGGTCAGCGTGAGAGTGTGGCGACGGCTTCGGTGTGGATGCCGGGTGCGGCGGCCAGGAAGCCGGTGCTCTGCGGGGTCCAGGGGCGGCCCTGGGTGTCGGAGATCCGTCCGCCGGCCTCGGTGACCAGGAGCGCGCCGGGCAGCAGGTCGGCGCGGGCGCCGGCGGACTGCCAGAAGGCGTCGATCCGGCCGGCGGCCACGTTCACCAGGTGCAGGGTCGCGGGCACGGCGGTGCGGACGACCAGCGCGTCCAGGAGCATCGCGGTGATGGAGGAGCCGACACGCCGCACCACCTTCTCGTCCTCGTCGGGCCGGGCCTGGCTGGTGGCCACGAGGCTCAGGCCGAGGTCCGCGGTCTTCGAGACGTGCAGCGGCCGGCCGTCGACGTGGGCGCCCCCGCCGGCGCGGGCGGTGTAGGTCTCGCCGGTCAGCGGCAGGTGGACCACGGTGAGCACCGGCTGGTTGTCACGCACGAGGGTGGCGGTCACCGCCCACTCCGGCAGGGCATGCAGATGGTTGACGTTGCCCTCCGCCGGATCCACCACCCACCACTCACCAGGCGGCAGTGCCCCGCCGTCCAACTCGTCCTCCACCCAACCGGCCTCCGGGCGCAGGCTCGTGAGGCGGGGACGCAGGATACCGAGGGCCGTGTCGTCGTTGTCGGCCAGCGCACGCATCAGCTCCTCGCGGCTCCGGTAACGGACCACCTCGCCGAACCGCTCACGCAACGCCGCACCGGCCTCACGCACCGCAGCCGCGACCTGGTCGAGCAGGTCGGCGTCACTGACACTCACGTCGCTGGTGTGAAGCGTTTCGGACATGGGTGAACTCCTTTATGAGATGGGGGTGATGAGGCGGCCGGGGCCGAACTGTGCGTTCCGTCCCGCGCTCTGGCAACGACGCTATACAGCCCCGTAGTTGACTTCAAGTGCATGTCAAGTACGTCTAGGATTACTCGCATGCAACTGGATCTGAATCTGCTCGCCGCGCTCGACGCGCTGCTGGAGGAGGGCAGTGTGGCCGGGGCGGCCGCACGCCTGCACGTCACCGCCCCCGCGATGAGCCGGAGCCTGGGCCGCATCAGACGTACGACCGGCGACCAGATCCTGGTGCGCACCGGACGGACGATGACCCCGACGCCCTATGCGCTCGCCGTCCGGGAACAGGTGCACGAACTCCTGCACCAGGTCCAGCGCGTGCTGGCGCCGAGCCGTGAACTCGACCTGGCGACGCTGGAACGCACCTTCACACTCCGCTGGCACGACTCCCTGGTCGCCCTCAGTGGCCCCGCGCTGCTCGCGGCGGTACGTCGACAGGCGCCGGGAGTGAGACTGCGCTTCATCGCGGAATCGAGCATCGACACCCCTGAACTGCGGCGCGGTGAAGTCGATCTGGAGGCCAACGCCAACCGCCCCGGCGCTCCGGACATCCGCGCCGAGAGCGTGGGCGAGAGCCGCCTGGTCATCGCCATGAGGCGGGGACACCCTCTCACCCGCGTCAAGGCCGTCACCGCGAAGCGGTACGCCGCCGCTGAACACCTCACCGTCTCGCGGCGAGGCAGTACCGCCAACGCCCTCGACGACGCTCTCGCGCGGCTCGGCCTCACCCGGCGCGTGGTGGCGACCGCGCCCACGGAAGCGGCCGCGCTGGAGTTCGCGCGCGGCTCCGACCTCCTGATCAGCGTCCCCGAGGCCACCACACGCTCCGCGGTCGCCGACCTCGGCCTGGTCGTGCGCCCCCTCCCGCTCGAACTGCCACCGGCATCGATATACCTGTCATGGCATCAGCGCTACGACACCGACCACGCCCACGCCTGGTTGCGCGGGCTGGCGCGAACCGCGCTGACCATGCAGGGAGCGCCGTAGTCGGCAGCCTGTCACCGGGCATTCATGAAGCGGTGGGCCACCCGCCGGGGTGGCCCACCGCTTCATACATCCCGCACTCGGTGTGACGGTCTACTTGAACCAGTAGCGGACGCCGTGGTGGTGGGAACAGGTGCCCTGGGAGTTGTGCGAGTACGACAAGGACGCGTCCGCGCATTTCGCGGTCTCGTACTTGTCCTTGGGCTTCTGACGATGCGTCCATCCACACAGGCCGGTGGTGTGGTGGGTGCAGCGGTGAGCCGTGTTGGTGGACGGCAGCGACGCCGCGGACGCGGCCGGTGCGCTGAAGAAGACTCCGGCCACGGCGATGGCCACGGCTGAAGCCGAGACGGCGAGACGAGTACGCAAAGGGCCCCCCCTTTGTAGTCGAGCAAGTACAGAGGGGACCTTATATGAATGTCAGCTATTTGTGAGCATGTTGTGAATCTCTGAGGTCGCCGCCCGAGGTATTGCTCTGGTCCGCGGCGCACGACCACCACTCGCCTGCTCAACGAGACTGGTAGGGGGCTGGCCCCACCTCCGATCAACCGGACAGCCGGATGGCAGGAGGAACATCGCGTGGGCGACCGTGGTGGTGTCCCGAGCAAGAGCAAGTCGCCCACAGAGAAGGCAAGATCGTGCGCATCGTCACGGCCACCGCTGTCGCGCTGGCCCTCGCCGGCCAAGTCGCGCCGGCCTCCACCGCCCACCAGCCGACCACCGACGGAATCTGGCGCATGGACGGCTACGGCACCGTGCTGTCCATCCGAGACGGAACCTTCCAGGAGTACCAGACCACCGCAGTCAGCTGCCTCAAGGGCGACTCCGCGCAGCGGACCGGCGCGGGCACCTACACCACGGCCGACGGCACTGTCCTCACCGTCCGCACCCAGGGAAGCCACGACCGAGGGTCCCTGCGGGTGGCCGGCTCCGTCGGCGACCGGAACCTGCGCCGGATCCCGGAGCTGCCCGACGCCTGCACCCGTCCGGCCCCCCAAGGTCCGCGCGACGCTTTCGACGTTTTCTGGCAGTCCTTCGAGGAGAACTACCCCTTCTTCTCCGCCAAGGGCATCGACTGGCACGCCCTGCGCGACCGGTACCGGCCCACGGTGCACGCGACGACGACCAGGGACGAGCTCTACGCCGTCTTCAGCCAGATGGTGAAGCCGCTCTACGACGCCCATGTCGCCGTTCAGGACGGCGACCGGGTCTTCGCACAGGTGCGCCCCGGCACCGTGCTGCCCAGCGAGGAGTTGGACTCCAAGGTCAAGGCGTTCATCGTGGCGCGCGACCTCAAGGACGCCCGGAACCTCCAGGACTTCGCCGACGGACGGATCACCTACGCCGACCTCCCCGGTGGGCAGGGCTACCTGCGGATCTCCGGCTTCGGCGGATACGCGGGCCACGGCGCCCCCTACGCCGCCCAGCTGACCGAGCTCGACAGGGCGTTGGGCACGGTCCTCAGCCAGGAGCGCACCCAGCGCCTGAAGGGCCTGGTCATCGACCTGCGGATCAACGGCGGCGGCTCCGACGCCCTGGGAGTCCACATCGCTGAGCGCCTCACCGACACCCCCTACGCCGCCTACTCCAAGCGGGCCCGCAACGACCCCGCCGACCCCACCAGACACACTCGCCCCGAGCCCGTACAGGTCACGGCCGCCCAAGAGCCCCGGTACACCGGGCCGGTCGCCGTGCTGACCGGCGGCTCGACCGTCAGCGCGGGGGAGACCTTCACCCAGGCCCTCATGGAGCGGCCCGGCAGGACGGTCCGGATCGGGCAGCCCACCCAGGGTGTCTTCTCGGACGTCATGCTGCGCAAGCTCCCCAACGGCATGGCGGCCTGGCTGCCGAACGAGGAGTTCCTGACCCGGTCGGGCCGGACCTTCGACGGCACGGGCATTCCGCCGTACCTCACCGAGCCGGTCTTCACCAAGAAGGAGTTCGACAAGAAGAGGGACTCGGCCTTCGACGCGGCCCTGAACCTCCTGCGCAACCGCGGCGACACATCGAGCTGACGCGAGAGCGGTGTGGCGGGGGAGAGGGAGAGAGAACCCGCTGGAGATCACGGAACGTCACTACCGCGCCCGCCGGCCCCGAGCCGGGTCAGGACGGGGCCGGCCGCAGGTGTCTCACGACCATCGGGACTCGGTCAGAGGACACTCCAGTCCAGTGTCGTACGTGCCAGTCCTGCCACCTCACCGAGCAGGGCCAGCCGAGCCGTCCGGACCGCGGGGTCGGGATCCATCACCAGGACCTCGTTGAAGAAGTCGTTGATCCCGGCAACCAGCGGGGGCGAGACCTCGATCAGTGCGGCGAGGTCGTCCTGGCGGCCGTGCAGGGCCCCACGGACGGCATCGAGGCTCTCCACGAGGCGCAGCTCGCAGGGCGCCGTCAGCAGAGACCGGTTCGCCTCGCACGCGCCGTCCTCGGTGGCGTCCTTCGGAAGGATGCGCATCACCCGCTGGAGCGCGGCGGCGAGTTCCTCGAACGTCTCCGTGCCGACGCAGCGCTCCAGCACGGACAGGGTGCGGTCGCCGAGAGCGGGCTGATCGGCCCACGGGAGGACGGCCTGCACCAGGCGGTGCTCGTGCCCCGCGTCGGCGAGCTGCTGCTCGTACCGACGGGCGATCAGTTCCGCTGCCTCCGCGAGCCGCTCGGCGGGCACCTCCACCCCCTGGGCGGTGTATCGTCCGGCCGCCGCGCGCAGTCCGTCGGCCACCCGGATCCCGGTGGTCGCGGGGACGCCGCGCAGAACGTTGAGCAGACCGATGGCGGCCCTGCGCACGCCGTACGGGTCGGAGCTTCCGGTGGGGACGGCGCCGATCACGAACATGCCGGTCACCAGGTCGAAGCGGTCGGCCAGCGACAGCACGGCGCCCGCGTCGCCCGCGGGCAGGGCACCACCGGCGGACCGCGGCAGTTCCATCTCGGCCAGGGCCCGGGCGACCGCGGCGGACTCGCCGGCGCGGACCGCGTACTCCTCCGCCATCACACCGGCCAGGCTGGAGAACTCGACCACCATCTGCGACGCCAGGTCGAACTTCGCCAGTTCGCCCGCGCGGCGCAGGGTGGCGACCGTGTCCTCGGCGAGCCCGGCCCGTTCGGCCAGGTCGAGGGCGAGGGCCGCGATGCGTCCGGCGCGGTCCGCGACCGTACCCAGGCGTTCCTCGAAGGTCAGCTTGTCCAGCCGGCGGTGGAACTCATCGGGGGACACCTTCAGGTCCGCCCGCCAGAAGAAGGCGGCGTCCTCGTAACGTGCGCGCAGCACCGCCTCGTTGCCGGCGCGCACCACGGCGTCGTCGCAGGCGCCGTTGGCGAAGGTGATGAAGTGCGGCGTCAGACGGTCGCCGTCCAGGACCGGCAGGTAGCGCTGGTGCTTGCGCATCACGGTGGTCAGGATGCTCACGGGCAGTTCCAGGTAGCGCTCGTCGAAGGCCCCCCGGACAGGATGCGGGAACTCCACGATGTCGGTGATCTCGTCGATCAGTCCGGCCTGCCCGTCCACGTCGATGCGCCCGCCCACCTCGGCCGCCGCGATCTGGGCGCCGCGCACCACCGCGTCCCGCCGCATGTCGCGGTCCGGCATGATGCCGTGCATGCGCAGGAAGTGGGCGTAGCCCTCGGCCGTCGTCACCTGCACGACGGGGTCGGCGCCGGTGCGGTGGACACGTGTGGTGACACCCGAGGCGAGCGCGGACACGGCCACCGGCAGGCGGGTCCGGCCGAGCAGTGCCAGCAGCCAGCGGACCGGGCGGGAGAAGGAGAGGGTGGGGTCGCTCCACCGCATGTTGCGCGTGGAGCGCAGCCCGGCCACGACGTCGGCCAGCAGTTCGCTGAGCACCTCGACCGCCGTGCGGCCCGGCTCGTCACGGGTGACCGCCACGTAGTCGGTACCGCCGGCCTCGACGACCCGCAGGGCGGTCGGGTCGGCCCCCTGGCTGCGGGCGAAGCCCAGCAGAGCGGGGGTGGGGGCGCCGTCCCGGTAGGCGGCGGTGACCTTGGGACCGCGCACGGTCCTGGTGGTGTCCGGCTCGCGCGGTGCCACGGACTCGACCGTGACCACGATGCGGCGCGGCGTGGCCATCACGGTGACGGACCCGTGCGGCAGCCGGGTGGCGTCGAGTCTGGCCGTGACGTCCGCACGGACCGCTTCGCCGGTGGCCGCCACATCGGCGTAGGGCAGTTCCTCCAAGCCTATCTCGAACAGCAGCGTCTCGGTGCCGGTCACCGTGGGCAGCGCGGCCCGCTCGGCGGGTGCGGGTGCGGGCGCACGTCCGAGCGGGTGCTCCAGGGCCGCGCGGCGCCGCTCCCACAGCTTCGCCGACTCATGGGTGAGGGCGCGCATCAGTGAGAACGCCTTGGCACGCTCGGTGGTGCTGATCGCGCCGCGCGCGTCGAGCACGTTGAAGGTGTGGCTGCACTTGAGCACGTACGTGTACGCCGGTACGGGCAGCTCCAGGTCGAGCATGCGCCGCGCCTCGGCCGCGTACGACTCGAAGAGCCGCTGGTTGGTCTCGATGTCGGCGTCGTCGAGGTAGTACCGGCTCATCTCGTACTCGTTCTGACCGAACACCTCGCCGTAGGTGACGCCCGGCGCATAGACGATGTCCTTGAAGTGGGACACGCCCTGGAGGTTCATCAGGATGCGTTCGAGACCGTAGGTGATCTCCACGGACACGGGGGACAGGGCGATGCCGCCGACCTGCTGGAAGTACGTGAACTGGGTGATCTCCATCCCGTCCAGCCACACCTCCCAGCCCAGCCCCCAGGCGCCGAGCGCGGGAGAGGCCCAGTTGTCCTCGATGAACCGCACGTCGTGCGCGTTCAGATCGACGCCGAGAGCGCGGAGGCTGCCCAGGTACAGTTCCTGCGGGTTGCCCGGGTCGGGCTTGAGGATCACCTGGAACTGCGTGTGGGTCTGGAGCCGGTTCGGGTTCTCGCCGTAGCGTGAGTCGTCGGGTCTCACGCTCGGCTCGACGTAGGCGACGCTCCACGGCTCGGGACCGATCACCCTCAGCGCTGTGGACGGGTTGGCCGTACCGGCACCCACCTCCGTGTTCAACGGCTGCGTGATCATGCAGCCGTTGTCGCTCCAGTACTTCTGCAGGGTGAGGATGGCATCCTGCATGGTCAGCGCCGTCTGGCCGTGTGTCATGGTGATCGAACCGCCTGCTTCCCGAGTCGGTCCGGCAGAGTGGTCTCGCGCGGACCCCGTCCATGGGTCGCCCTTCGGGCGGTCCCCCCAAGGGGGGTCATGATCTCATACGCCCATCGCCCCTGACGTGCGATTTTCGGGTGCTGCAGCCGTCCGCGCCCCCAGCCGCGACGGCAGGCGAGGCCACGCGATCCGGTCCGGCCTCGGGCTCCCCATCCCTCCGTCGACCCCACGGGAAGGCTCCTTGGGCAAGAGAGCGGTGGGCGGTCCGCAGGGTGCCCGTACGGTGCCGGTGGTGGCGGGTGGTGACAACTGGCTGGATCCGGGCGGCGCGTGTGCTGTGCGTCAAGGAATGATCATGGTCATGTTTACTCCCGGTTCCCGTGTCAGTCCCGTCCGTCTCGCCGCCGCCCTGCTCACCGCCACCGTCGCGCTCTACATCGGGCTCGTGGCCCTGGGGAACATCACGGACTTCGACACCAACCAGCAGTTCGTACGGCACGTACTCGCCATGGACACCACGTTCCACGACGACGACCTGATGTGGCGTGCGATCACGAACAAGGGGCTCCAGGACGCCGCGTACGTCGCCATCATCGTGTGGGAGACCGTCGCCGCGTTCGTGCTGATCGCCGGTACGTGGTTCTGGGTCCGGCGCGACGTCGAGCGGGCACGGCTCGTGTCCACCTGCGGCCTGCTGATGATCATGCTCCTGTTCGGCGCCGGGTTCATGGCCATCGGCGGTGAGTGGTTCGCCATGTGGCAGTCGAAGTCGTGGAACGGCCTGGACGCGGCGACCCGTGTCCTCGTGCTCGCCGGGATCGGCCTGGTCGTCGTGCAGTTGCCCGAACGACGGGCCGATCGGGACTGACACCCTCGCCGCCGGGGCGTCGCGCCGCGTCCGACGTCCCGTGCGCGCTCTTGACGAGTAAGTCTCATGACGCAACCCTGGTGGCCATGGCTTCATACGAGGAGGAGGCCGGTGGTTGTGGAATGGACGGGCGCGCGCTATGCGGACACACCCACGATCGAGGTGCGGACATGGGTCGACGCCGCACCCGACAGGGTGTGGGCACTGGTCAGCGACATCGAGCTGATGCCGGCCATGAGCGAGGAACTCCGGTCCGTCGAATGGCTCGACGGCGCCGTCGGCCCGGCGGTGGGAGCCAGGTTCGTCGGCCGCAACGAGCACGAGGCGTTCGGCCGCTGGCAGACCACGTCCCATGTCATCGAGTGCGAACCGGAGTCCGTCCTGGCCTGGGCGGTTCAGGACCCTGCCGATCCGTCCGCGATCTGGCGCTTCCGGCTGCGACCCGTGGACGACGGGACCGACCTCACGCAGTGGATGCAGATGGGACCCGGCCGGTCCGGGCTGTCCGCGGCGATCGACCGTATGCCGGAGAAGGAGCAGAGGATCGTCTTCGTCCGGATGCGTGAGGTCGAGCGCGCGATGACCTCCACCCTGGCGCAGATCAAGCAGCGGGCGGAGGCGTGATGCGGACGGCCACCACCATCGAGGCCTCGGGCGGGGCCGACTGGTCCCGGCAGGCGGACTTCGTCGTCGAGGCCGAGAAGCTCGGCCTCGACATCTGCTGGGTGGCCGAGGCGTGGGGTTCCGACGCGCCCTCCGCGCTCGGCTACTACGCGGCACGCACGGACCGGATGCTGTTGGGGTCCGGCGTCATGCAGCTGGGCACCCGGACCCCGGCGGCCGTCGCGCAGACGGCCATCACCCTGTCCAACCTGTCGGGCGGCCGGTTCCTGCTCGGGCTCGGCGCCTCCGGGCCCCAGGTGATCGAGGGGCTGCACGGCGTTCCCTTCGCCCGGCCCCTGCGGCGCATGCGGGAGACCGTCGAGATCGTGCGGCGGGTGCTCGAAGGCGGTCGGCTCTCCTACGCGGGCGCGGAGTTCACCATCCCCCTGCCGGGTGGTGAGGCCGTGCCGATGCGGCTGTCGACGCGTGCCGAGCACACGATCCCCCTGTACCTGGCCTCGCTCTCCCCCGCCATGCTCCGTCTGACCGGCGAGGTCGCCGACGGCTGGCTGGGCACCAGCTTCGTGCCCGAGGGCGCGGCCGACGCCTACTTCGCCCACCTCGACGACGGCCTGGCGCGCAGCGGCCGCACCCGGGCGGACCTGGACGTCTGCCAGGGCGCCGAAGTCGCCTTCGCGCGGGACGAGGAGGCTCTCCGCGCCATGACCGCCGACCGCAGGAAGGAACTCGCCTTCAGTCTGGGCGGCATGGGATCGGCCTCCACCAACTTCTACAACAACGCCTACAGCCGCCAGGGCTGGGCCGACGTCGCGGCCGAGGTGCGCGAGCGCTGGCAGGCGGGTGACCGGGACGGGGCGGCCGGCCTGGTCACCGACGAGATGGTGCTGGGCACGACGCTCATCGGTACCGAGGCCATGGTGCGCGAACGGCTGGAGGTCTGGCGCGACGCCGGCGTGACCACGGTCCGCCTCTACCCGGCGGGGGAGACGCCCGAGGCCCGGCTGGCCACGCTGGGCAGGGCGATCGAACTGGTCCGGGAGACCGGCCCGGCCGTCCCCGCCTCTCACCCCTCGCGCCCCGGGTGCCCGGTGACGGCGACGCGGTGGCCGCGGGCACCCCGCGGGTGAGGCCGTGCCGGGCGGGTGCTCGTCGGCCTGCCCCGCCCGCAGTGGGAAGTCGCCGGCCGCCCCGCCCCGCAGCGAGAAGTCGACGGCCGGGCGCCCCGCCTTCGCCGCCGCGCCGGGGCCGGCCGAGGAGCCGGTGGTCAGCCGGCGGTCGGCGCCGGCTCCGCCGAGTCGTCCAGCCGAAACCGCCGTCGGACGTCCGGGCGGTCCAGGAGCCTGGACGGATAGCCGGGGCCGGGTCGCGGAGTGACGCTCTCCCAGGCCAACGGGCCCTTGCAGTGCGAGCACACCACTTCGGCGTGGGTGTCATGGCCGCAGGTCTCGTGGTGGGCGATCACGGGCGGCCCCTCGTCGCTCGCCAGCCACCGGTCGCCCCACCGCGTCATGGCCAGGAGCACGTCGTAGAAGTCGCGCCCCGACTCGGTCAGCACGTACTCGTGGCGCACGGGCTGCGTCTCGTACATCTGCTTCTCCAGGAGCCCCGCCTCCACCAGTCGGCGCAGCCGCTCCGCCAACGTGTTCCGGGCGATGCCCAGCTCCTGCTGGAAGTCGTCGAACCGGCGGATCCCGTAGAACGCCTCCCGCAGCACCAGCGGGCTCCATCCGTCACCCAGCAGGTCCATGGTCCTGGCGACCGAGCACGGCCAGTTCGCGAACGATGTGCGCCTCATGAAGCGATGGTACGAGTCCTCTCATGAGACTGAGCAGTCGGTGAAGCGGATGGCCGGCGCCGACCGAGGGGACGGTGTCCGCGCCCGTCGCCCTGGCCGGCCTCGATCCGACGTCGCTGTCAGGCGGCCACCGGCGGTGCCGCGAGCTCCTCGGCCTTCTCCGCCGCCTGCGCGAGGGCCTGCTCGCGCGACGCCTCGGCCAGCGGGACGAGGTCGGCCATCGCCGGATTGGCCTTGGCCATCGTCAGTTCCGGAGTGATCACCTGCACGGTCATCTGCATCAGTCCGGCGAGCACGTTCTCCAGGTAGGGCGTGGCGTGGTCCATGCCCTCGCGCGGGGTGCCGGGTCCGTAGGCGCCGCCCCGGGAGGCCACCACCACGACCGGCTTGCCCGCCAGGGTGCTGGTCTCGCCTCCGGTGCGGCCCATGACGATCACCTGGTCCAGCCACGCCTTGAGGGTGGACGGGATGCCCAGGTTGTACATGGGGGCGCCGACCACGACCACGTCGGCGGCCTCCAACTCGGCGACGAGTTCCTCACGCACGGCCATCGCGGCGCGCTGGGCCTCGTCGTGCGTGGCCGGGTCGGAGAAGCCCGCCGTGATGCCCTGCGCGGTCAGGTGCGGCAGCGGCTCGGCGGCGAGATCGCGGTAGACGACCGTCCCCTCAGGGTGCCGAGCCAGCCAGTTGTCCCGGAAGGCCGAGGTCACCTCGCGTGATGCGGAGCCCTCGGCGGGGAGGGCGGAGGAGTCGATGTGCAGCAGGGTGGCCATGATCATTCTCCAGAGTAAGTCAATTACGAACGCGCAGGGGCTGCGGTTCTCGCATCAGCTTACTTTTTCTCAGTCGCTTGGCAAGTGGGCGGTACGCTGGTGTCATGGCGGAGACAGCAGCGGCGGCAGCCGCCCAGGGGGCAGAGGCGTGCTTCGGCGTGGACAGCGCGGTCGAGCGCGTCTTCAAGCTGTTCGGTAAGCGCTGGACCGGGATCGTCGTCGCCTCCCTGCTGGATGGGCCGGTCCACTTCTCGGATCTGCGGCGCACGGTCCCCGGCATCAGCGAGCGCATGCTCTCCGACCGGCTCACCGAGCTCCAGGCCTCCGGACTGGTCGTGCGCGAGGTCCACGAGGGTCCGCCGCTGCGCGTCGCGTATCACCTGACCGAGGCCGGCCACGCGCTGCGCCCCGCGCTGGAGGAGCTGCGCCGCTGGGCCGAGACCCACCTCCCCGAGGACGCGGGCTCGTGCGGCGGAGGGTGCGGGTAGGACGCGGTACGGGCGGGGCGGCCGCCGGTGCCGGTGCCGGGGTGCGGCACGGCGGACGACGCGGGCGATCCGGCACGGCCGCGATCTGACGGGGCCGGACCGGACGTACGCGGTCCAGGACGTGCGCGGTCCCGGAGGCGCTCGGTCCCGGATGTACTCCGTCCCGGACGCCGCTCGGCGCCCTCGACGGCCGCGTCCACGTCGGCCCGGAGGCGGCCGGAGGCCTTGCCCGCCCCCCTCGGCGCGCGGGCGTCCTGGGCATGGAACCCGGAGTGGTGGGGACCATGTCATCGGAGAGGGGTCGACACGCCACGCGCCGGTGTGTCCGAAGAGCCCGGAATCCCGATCAACAGGTTGAGACGATGAGCACCGAGCACGACTGGATCACCACACCCGTCACCGCGGACCTCCTGCGCGGCTTCCTCGACGTGGAAGAGACCGCGCACGGCTTGCTGCCGCATCGGCTGCCCGCCTGGGCGCGCCGGCAGATCCCCGACAGTCAACTCGCCCTGGCCGAGGCCCAGCCCTCCGGTGTGCGGCTGGCCTTCCGCACCCGGGCGACCGTCATCGAACTGGACACGCTGCCCACCAAGAGGGCCTACCGAGGGCTTCCGGCGCCGGCGGACGGCGTGTACGACCTGCTGGTCGACGGCCGTCTCGCCGGCCAGGCCACGGTGGCCGGCGGGAACGTCAACGTGATCGACATGGCGACCCAGTCCGTCGAACCGCGCGAAGGGGCCCCCGGTACCGCCCGGTTCAGCGGTCTGCCGGCGGGTGACAAGGGCGTCGAGATCTGGCTTCCGCACACGGAGATCACCGAGCTGATCGCCCTGCGCACCGACGCCCCGGTCGAGCCGGCGCCGGACGGCGGGCGCAAGCGGTGGCTGCACCACGGCAGTTCCATCAGCCACGGCTCGAACGCCACCCACCCGACGGCGATCTGGCCGGCCCTGGCCGCCTCCCAGGGCGCAGCGGAACTGGTCAACCTGGGGTTCGGCGGTGGCGCGCTGCTCGACCCGTTCACCGCCCGTGCGATGCGGGACACCCCGGCCGACCTGATCAGCCTCAAGATCGGCATCAACGTCGTCAACACCGACGCGATGCGCCTGCGCGCCTTCACCCCCGCGGTGCACGGCTTCCTCGACACCATCCGTGAAGGGCATCCGACGACACCGCTGCTCGTCGTGTCCCCCATCCTGTGCCCGGTCCAGGAGGACACCCCCGGCCCCCTCGCCCCCGACTTCAGCAGCGGGACCCTGACGTTCAAGGCGACCGGCGACCCGGACGAACGCGCCGCCGGGCGTCTGACACTGAACGTCATCCGCGACGCGCTCGCCCGGATCGTCGAGGAGCGGGCGACCGACGATCCCCACCTGCACCACCTCGACGGCCGGGACCTGTACGGCGAGGCGGACCACGCCGAACTGCCCCTGCCCGACGGGGTGCATCCCTGTCCGGCGGGACATCGCCGCATCGCAGAGAACTTCGCCCGGCTCGCCTTCGGGCCCGGCGGTCCCTTCGCCGTCCAGAACGGCTGACGGGGGGGGGGCCCGGGGGGGCCCCCCCCCCCCGCCGTGGGGGCCGGCCCCGGACGCGGCGGGGGGGGGGGGCGCGCCG